>CAYTIT010000020.1:0-12414 GCA_964437975.1 uncultured bacterium | reverse complement strand
AAACCAATAATATAAAAAATGTTTTTTTAAGGAAAAGGCAAAGTCGTCATTCAAACCTTGGGAATTTTTTATCTCTCTAGATGGTTTGGGAGAAAACTCCCCCTTTCAGTAGACTAGCAAACGCGCTCGGTATGCTAGGGCGAAGTGAGGAGAGATAAAGTGATTGTGAGGCCGACTGTTCATGTGAGCGATAAGGTAGAGGCGTTAATTGCAGCGCTTAACAAAGAGCTAAGCAAAGCGCCCCCTTTTGCGCCCCATTGGGTCTTGCTTCCGCAAACAACTTTGAAAAACAACTATGTGCAACACCTGATAGGTGATACCGGGATGGTCATGGGTGTAGAGTGGAAGGAGATAGGGCGAGGAGTGCAAGACCTTTGTCACCATGTCGACGCGCCTGCGCCCCTTTTCCCCTCGCGCTTTTTATTAGCGCTTGATCTTGAAGCGCTCCTTTGGAAAAAAAAAGAGGAGCTTCCTCCCTTTGCTAACTCGGCGAAGAGCACGCGTGCACTCCGAAGTCTTGCTCGGCAACTTGCTGCAAAACTCGCCGATCTTTTTCTTCTTTGCTATAAGCTCGACGCCCCTTCTTTGACTCAATGGTTAGACAAAGGGGGATGGGAACAAGCTCTTTGGAAAGAGGTATGCGGGCGAGGCGCTCTTGCGGAGCAATTAGAGGCTTTGCCGATCAAAGAGCCCGCAGGCTCTTTGACATGCCATGTCATGAATCTTTCTTTTCTCGAAAAAGCCTACCACCAGTTTTTTCTGCGCATCGCTCAAAAGGTCAAGGTGATTTACTACCAATGGTCGCCCTGCCGTCAATTTTGGACAGACACAGTATCGGAAAAAGGGCGCCTTGCGATCGAACAAGCGCAAGTAACAAAAGGGGTTGCGCTTCATGTAAGAAAAGAATGGAGCGGTTATCTCAAAGAGCGCAATATCCTTTTAGCGAATTGGGGAGGGGCGCTCCGACGCACCTTTCGGTTATTTGAAGATTTTGATTTTCCTCTTATCGAACACTACCACCCTACCGAGCCAACAACGGTTTTAGGAAAGATCCAAGAAGCGATCTTGGAAAACAAAACGAGTGAAAAAAACGGGCTACCGCCAGATCGATCCTTGGCTCTTTTCCCCGCGCCAGCTAAGCTGCGCGAAGTCGAAATTTTGTATCACAATCTTTTAGCATTGACTCAAGACGGAGAAATTTCTCCCGGTGAAATCCGGATCCTCGCCCCGGACATTTCACATTATTGGCCCTATATTGCACTGGTCTTTGGCGAAAAAAAAGCCCCTTTTCGCCTCTTTTGCGCCGATCTGCCGCGTGAAGCGCACAGCGCGTGGCTGCGCGCTGTCCGCCTTTTTTTAACCATGCGCGAAAAAAGGTTTGACCTTGCAAGCGTTGAGGTTTTTTTATCTCACCCCTTTGTCAGAAAGCAGTTCTTTCTCAAAGAGCAAGAAGTAGCCAGCTTTGTCGATGCAATGAAAGTGTTAGGCGTGCGGTGGGGTGTTGACCGCCGTCATCGCACCAAACTCCTTGGAAGCGAGCCTCTAGAAAAGGGCGATGGCGGGACGTGGGAAGCGGGGTGGCGGCGATGGTGTGAACTCACCATCCACATCCCTCAACGCCCTTGGCCCTGGAAAAGCCTTTTTCCGAGCTTTTCTCAGGTAGAGAGCTTCGGCATCTGCATGAACATTCTCTATACTTTGCGCGACGACCTCGAAGAGCTTGCTACTGGTGAAAAAACGCTTTCTGAGTGGAAACTATTTTTTATCGAGAAGCTCACGCATTACTTCTTTTTACCTAAAGAAGAAGACAGCGCGTTCTCTTTTTTGCTGGGGCGATTTGACGCCCTTGACGGTCTTGCTGCTAAGCTTGAACAAGAACTTTTTCCTGGGGAGACAATGGTCAAGTGGGTCTCTTCTCTTTTAAAAGAAAAGCGAGGGGAAAAAAAAGAACGCGATCTCAATGCCCTTTTTTTTGGATCGCTCCATGAAGGCGCTGTTTTCCCTGCGCAGGTGACCTACCTTCTTGGAATGGAAGAGGGATCTTTTCCCCGCACTCACTTTGATTTTCCACTAGAAGGCGTTGAAAAAGCACTTTTGTCATCGATAGAAAAAGAGCGCGCTCTTTTTTTGGCGCTTTTTTTAGGAACACGCCGCGCTTTTTACTGTAGTTACCTTGCGATCGACCCTTCAGATGGCAAAGAAACTTCACCTTCTGGCCTGATTCAAGAACTTTTTTCTTGCCTCGGCGACGCGCGCGAAGCGTTAACCGTGGTCCATCCCCCCTACCCTTTTCACAAAGCTGCTTTTTCAACGACCAACAACATGCGCAGCTTTTCGACCCGTTATCACGCGACAGCGGCGCTCTTTTACACACCAAAACAAAAAAAGCCGCCCTCATTTATTCCCTCTTTTTTCATTGAAACGGCGCCACCTGCTTCCGAAGTGAAAGAGATGACAATCGACTTAAAAGAGCTCCGCTCTTTTGCGCGCCACCCTATTAGATTTTACTTGAACAAGGCATTGCGCATTTACCTCGAGTCTCCTGAAGTTGACGCTGAATTTACTCTCTCACCTTTGAACCGCTTTTTTCTGCACAAACTTTCTCAAGAGGGCTCACTTGAAACGGCGTTAAAAGAGGCCGATAAGTGGGGAAAGCTCCCTTCGGGACCTTTTAAAGAAATTGCCTGCACGCGTTTGAGGGCAGAGGGGCAAGAGCGGGCTTTACAAGGGGGTAACGAGGTGACGCTAATCCTAGAAAAAGGGCGCAACCACTGTGAGCAGGTCGACGAAAAAAGCTGGCACTTGCCCGCGTTATCTCTCACTTTAGACAACCACACGGTGTGTCACCTCACAGGGGGAGTGAAAGGGGGAGCTGTCCAGGGATTTTCTGTGCACGGAAGGCAAACGAAAGCCGAACTTGTCAAAGGATGGCCTGACTACCTTGTCTTTTGTCACATCAAGCCGCCACCGTTACCCTCTACGCTCCTTTTCAAGGAAAAAAAAAGTAAATGGCACGTCGAACAACCAGACAAAGCGCTCGCTTTCTTTCTTTCTTATTATGTACAAGCCCTCTCTTTCCCCTCGCCCTGTTTACCAGAGTGGGTCGAGCTTGTCGCACAAGGCGATGAAAAGGGGTTAGCCCGCGCCCTTGCTCGCAGTTTAGATGGCGGAGTAGATCCTTATCTCAAGTGGATGTGCACCGTCCAAGGCCCTTTTTCGCCGCAGGTGCTGATTAAAACGTGGGGGTCGATGATGCAAGAAGTTTTTAATGCATGGGTGGTCGAATGAAGCCTTTCGATTGCCTCGATCCGACAACTTCGATTCAAGGGCACCACGTACTTGAGGCTTCTGCCGGTACGGGAAAGACCTTTGCCATTGAACACATCGCGGTGCGCCTCGTTTTGAAAGGTGTTCCTATTGAGCGGATTGTCGTCGTCACCTTTATGCGCGCCGCGGCGCGTGAACTCAAGGTGCGCATTCGAATGACTGTGCGCTCTGCACTCGCGACCTTGCGCGGGGAAAGCGCGACCTCGCTTCCCTACCTACGCGCCTTACTAAAAGAAAACGAGGAGGTGCGGCTGCGCGCGCTCTTGCTTTTAGAGCAAGCGAACGCCTCTCTCGACAAGGCACCTATTTTTACGATTCACAGTTTTTGCCACCGGATGTTGAGTGAACATGCCTTTGCCTCTTTGAGCGGCGAAGTAGGGTTAGGCCCGATTCGACAACAGGTGGAAGATGTCTTGCGCACGCGCCTCTTCCCAGATCAATTTAGCGCCGCTCAAATGGGCCTTCTTTTTCAACATTGTCGCTACGATAAAGAAACACTCATTTCAAAAGTGGTCGCGTTGATCGAGAAAAAAAGCACCTTTCCTCCTTATCCCACGTTTGAAGCCTCTTACCACACTTTTTGCGATGCGTTAACACGGTGCCCGACAGTCTCAGTCCACGATCTGCACGAGGTGGCCCCTTGTTTTTCTAAAATGTGTTTGCGCAGCGGTGAGGTCAAACCCCATTTTTGCATCCAAATCGACGCCTTCCGTCCGACCTGTTCACGCCCCTGTTTTGATGCGTTGCTTAGAGAAAAAGAGCTTTTTTTAACCTGGATTGCTCCCGAAAACCAAAAAAAACGCCTGCGCGCTCCCCTTCCCGCCCAAACCACTTCTTTTTTTCTTCTCAAAGAAAAAATAGAGCCGATTCTCAATCAAGCAAAAAACCCGCTGCACACTTTAGCGCGCCTAGCACAACTTTGCCGCGAAAAAATAGAAGAAAAAGAACCCGATCTAGGCGCTTATTTCCCAGATGAAATCATTTCAGCGATGAAACGGCACCTCGAATCGCCCCTTTTTTCACACCAAGTTGCGAGCCGCTACGATGCGGCGATCATCGATGAATTTCAAGATACAGACGCCATGCAGTGGGCTATTTTTAAAAAACTTTTTGTCGACCAGTCAATTTCTACTCTCTACCTTGTAGGCGATCCGAAACAGTCGATCTACTCGTTTCGAGATGCCGATATAGCGACCTATTTGTCAGCAGCAGAAAAAATCAAGAGTACGCAGCGGCTCACGACGAATTACCGCTCAGAGCCTCAACTCCTCGAGATGCTCAATGCTCTTTTCCGCGAAAACTCTACATGGTTATCGCTAGCGTGCCCAGAAGTCGAGATCCCTAAAACAGCCGTCAACAGCTCTTTTCCCGACGATAAAGCGCCGCTCCACCTTGTCCTTCTCAATCCAGATACTCCTTTAGCTGATGTCGAACAAAACGAGCTTTTTCCCTTTCTCGCCGCTGAGATTGAATTCTTAATCACTCAAGCACACATCAAGCCGAAAAACATTGCACTCCTTGTCAGAGATCGCTACCAAAGCGAGCGGCTGCAAAGTTTCTTAAAGAAAAAAAATATTCCCACACTGTCAAAAGGAGAAACTCCACTCATTGAGACGGCGAGTTACTCCCTCTTTGAGATCGTGCTACGCGCAGTCGAAGACCCAACGCGTCAAGGGCTCCTCCATACGTTGGCCTCGCACCCTTTGATCGCGCTTGTGCATAGCACAATCAAAAAGGATCAGGTTCTCCTCGCTCTTCAAACAGTGCTTCATACCGCTAGCAAGCGTTTTAAAAGCTTTGGCTTTGCTGCGATGATGGCCTATTTACTCGATGAGCCGTGGATAGAAAAGGCAACGGTAGAAACGCTCTTGGTTAACCAAGGCGGGGTTGAGGCTTTTGCCGACTTTCGCGAGCTGTTGAGCTTACTTTTAGAAAAAACAGCAACAAGTCCCTTTTCACTTAAAGAGATTCAAGAAACATTGCGCGCCATGCGTCGAGAAAGCCCCCCCATCGTTCGGAAGCCACTAGGTGATGATGAGGCCGTCTCGATTATGACGATCCATAAAAGCAAAGGACTCGAATTCGACATCGTCTTTCCCCTTGGCCTGCTCATCCCCCAGCGCCAACGAGAAGGGTGGGTGCGCAAAAATACAACATGGGTGAAGCTCGAAAGCGCAACAACAGAGTACGACCAGATGGTCGCCAACAACCAAGCCGAAAGTCTGCGCATGACCTACGTGGCGCTCACGCGCGCAAAAAAAAGACTTTACCTCCCTGTCCACCTCGATCCTACACAGGTACCAGAAGCAAGCCAAACAAGCTCTGCACTTGAACTGTTTTTATCGAAACTTCCCCCGCTACAAGAGGTCGCGCGCCGCACAGGGGCAAGTTTTCACCGACCGAAAGTCATCGTGAAGACAACAAGGAGCAAAGAGGTCGCGCTTGCGCCGCCGCGCAATCATCACCTTGTTTTCCCCTATCAACCACTTGCCTCTTTCTCAACGCTCGCCAAGCCGCAAGCGCAAGGGTGCACTCCTAGCACCGAAGATCGAGGGTTGCCGAAAGGAGCTGAAACAGGCCTTTTTTTACATACCCTTTTTGAAACGATTTTCCGCGAAAAAACCCACACAACGTGGAATCCTCGCGACGATAAGCTCGCCGCCCTGCTCAAGAAAGCCCAATTAGAGCCGTGGGCAGACGAAGTCAAACAGATTGCATCTGCCGCATTGGCGTGTCCGCTGCAGGGATTTTCACTCAATCAGGTGTGTCCAACTCAATGCTTTCCCGAAGTTGAGTTTACCTTTACAAGGGAAAAGCAGGTCATCAAGGGCTTTATCGACCTCATCTTTTGCTATCGCGGGCACTACTTTATTATTGACTGGAAGTCGAATGCTCTCGATGACTATGAACCAGCAACACTTGAGCGGACGATGAAAGAAAATGACTATTTCCTGCAAGCTTCTCTTTATCGCGAAGCGTTGCAACGTTACCTTTGCTCAAAAGGGAAACCTCCTGTTATCGGCGGGGTTTTTTACCTTTTTCTGCGGGGCCTTCCTCAAGGGAAGGGTGTCTACGGTTTTCATCCGCTGCACCTCAAGCTTCCTTCTCCAAGTGCATAGGCAGAATTTGGCCAATACCGTATACTAGAGAGTGTCGCGCGCGCGCCTTCTCCAGGTCATACCCCAAATAAGAGCAAAACCTAGCCGGAAGGGATTTTTCACATAGTCTGTGCATAGCTTATTCTTTGTTTTCACCTTACTCACGGTTCTTGGCACTGCTGCCATGGCAAACTCTTACCAATCGAGAGCCAGGCTCCAAGAGTATCAACGAGCACAGGCCCACTTGCGAGGCTATTGGGCCATCTACAACGGATTACAACAGCGCTTGTTTGAAAAACAAGGAGGCGAAAAAGAAGGCTTAGACCCCTACTTTAGAGTGGCGTGGTTAGGGTCAAAAACAACCCGGCTGAACCTGTTTTTTTTGCTCGATGCGAGTGAACGAGAGTCGCCTCTTGCAACAGTGATTTGCCGCTATTTAGCCCGACTCTATGGCTCTTTGTTTGGAAAACAAGAGAGCGAGCGGCATCAGCGGTGTCAAGCGATTTTAAACAGCTTGCTTGATGTGCAGAAAAAAAGGTGGGATAAGGAAAAAAAGTTGACTCCTCTCCACTCTATTCATTTGCCTGATCCCGACGACGACGCCCTTTACCGCGCGATGTTATGCGGTCTCTTCCCTTGTGATTTTACTGGCAAGCAAGGCCGAGCGCCACTAAGAGAGGTGATTCTTTTTGATCCCAAGGGGAAAAAGACCCCCTCGTTCCGCTACGCTAGCTTGACCCTTCTCGAAGAAGTTTTAGGAAAAAAAGTCACCGCAGCCATTAGACAAAAAGAGCGGGAAATCATCACCCACCCTGTCACAAAAGAAGAGCGGGTGAGGAACACCCCTCTAAGCCGGCGCGAACTAGAAGAAATTTTAAGCGAACTGAACGCTCAATCCGCAAGAGAAAAACTCGCTCTTTTAGGAATGTGGAAGACCCACGAGCAACCCCCGCTTTTTTGGGTTGATGCGCAGCAGCAGGTGAGTGTAAAATACTTTCCCGATGACAAAAAAGAAAAAAAAGACATTATTTCAACCTGAGGCTCCTCCTTTAGAGGTCGACCAGCTATTTGCCAAGCTGTTTGGCACAACAGCGGATGAGCGAGCGCTTTTAGCAAAGCTGATGGAAAGCGCACGTGCAGGACACCTTTGTTTGCACCAAAAAGAAGCGCTTTTCTCTCCACTCATAGAAGATGTCAATCCAGAGACCGAGTGGTTGAGTGCATTGATTGGAAGGTGGCAAGAGCGCTACTACTTGCAGCGCAACTGGGTCATTGAAAGTGGTGTGATCCGCGAGTTGAAACGGCTGATGTCCAAAGATGTCAAGCCGCTTGACCCTGTGAAACTAGAGGGGTTGTATCCAGAACAGCAGCGCGCCGCCAACCTATTCATGCGCGAAACTATCGCCATCTTGACGGGTGGACCTGGCACGGGGAAAACACACATCATCGGGCAGTGCATTGACCTGTTTTTAAACTCCCTATCTGGCTTGATCGCCGTTGCAGCACCGACAGGCAAAGCTGTCAGACAACTCAAAGAAAAGCTCAGCGGTCAACAAAGTGAGCGACTGAGTATCGGAACGATTCACGCACTGTTGGGGCTAAAGACAAGCGAAGATGTGCTATGGCATAAAAAAACTTTGGCCGCCGAGGTTGTCATTGTCGACGAGTGTTCAATGATCGACGCTCCTCTTTGGGCAGCGCTCCTTAAAGCGGTGAAGACCGGTGCGCGCCTCATCCTCGTTGGCGATGCCCAACAACTTCCTCCCGTTGAAACAGGAACTCTTTTCGCCGATCTATGCACCTACTTTGCCGAGCACCGCCCAACAGGTTATGCCCCACTCACAACATCAATACGAGCGCAAACGCCCCACTTATTAACGTGGACCGACGCGTTGCGCCATGGCCAGCTCCCCGCTGATTTACCTTGCTGCGAAACGCTTGATCTTCCGAACTTTGTCGACCGTTTTCCAAAGCCGCACCCCCACCTTCCCACTTGGGATGCCCTTTTTGAGCAGCAGCGTCAGTTCCGGATCTTGTCTTGTGTGCGCCAAGGTCCTTTTGGCGTCGAAACAATCAATGAAGCGATCAGCCGCGCAATGAGACTTCTTTTTCGCGGCGGCGATCACTGGCCTATTCCCATCCTCATCACCAAAAGCGACTACGACCTGGAAGTTTTTAACGGCGATCTTGGATTTTTAATCAAACGGTCGGGAAGTCCCTATCTAGAAGCTTCAGACAAGGTCGTCTTTTCTGGGAAAAAGGGGCAGCGCATCCTTCCCGCTGCAACCCTTCCCCCCTTTGAGTATGCTTATTGCCTTTCTGTTCATAAAAGCCAGGGAAGCGAATACGATGAAGTTGCCTGTCTTGTCCCTCCTGGTTCTGAGGCATTCGGGCGAGAAATCTTATATACGGCACTCACGCGCGCGCGGCGCGATGTCACCTTCTTTGGCAAGCGAGAAACGTTAAAAATCTGTCTTGAACGGAGTGCCAAAAAAGAGTCTGGGTTAATCGACAGGCTCCTAGAGGGAGGAAGGAGTCAAACTTTTTAAGATCAGATGTTTTCCCCCAGAACAAACATAGTGGACAATCACGGTATCGGGAGTCACACCATCGCGCACATGGCGGTTGTAGACACGAGGAAGCTCACTTGGTTGGAAGTCATTTTCAAGCAACGTGCGATTAAAAACCTCGCCATCTCCCATAAACTGATCGCTGCGGTAATAGGTGTTTTCAGCCCATTTAGTCATTGCAGGCGCACGATGCCGAAAAAAAATGACTCCCGTATTGTAAGCCTTTTCTTCTGGCAACAAAGCGCCACACCGTCTGGCATGATCAACAGCGCGCTGCACTTCGCGTGTTACAGCCAGCCCATCCTTACCCAAAGGAGTCGCAAATAAAGGGTCAAGTGGGCCTCTTACTTGGCAATCAACATCCATCCACACCGCGTGCTCATAAGTGCTGAGAAGGAAAGCAAAGGGTTTAGAGAGCCACCCTTTGCGCGCGCGCCAAAGTTCAAGCGAATAAAGTTCTTCCCATTGCTGTTGGACCCTTTTAGAGAAATGTTTCTTCTGTTTCACTAAAGTTGAGGGCAAATCGACTGAAACTGTGTTGCCTCTTTTTTCACACCACTTGCGCGCACTTTGGCTTAACCCGAAATCAAAGAAGGTGACAGGCAAACGGTTGCACCGACGATAGTGCTTCCACCACCATTTCAACATCCATTCCTGATTTTCATCGCATCCCGTAAGAATTCCGCGTTCGCTTTGGACTTGGTTCCATTCAAATCGCTTTGCCATCAAAGTCTCTTCATCGAAATTGCAAACTTCCCGCTTCTTGAATCGCGATCGGTATCAGGCTTACTGTAACTGCGCTTCGGTTTGAAAAAAAGAGAGTTTTTTTTAATTTGCTTTCCTGGTTAAATAGCAGAAAATGTTTTAAAGGTGCTTGCTTGCCAAGCGCTTGAACCCAACTTACATGATGCGAGCTTGAGATGATATTAAAAAGTAGACACTATCTTCTAAAAATGGCAACCTCTTTGGTCGCTTTAACTTTTTTAGGAGGATGTATGAAGGTTCAGAATTCTGAAAAACACGCTTTAGATAAAACCAAATTGGTCATTAACTTTAATGAGGGAGATGTCCCCTCGTTACATCCACACGATTTATCCTCAATAGTAAGAGGAGTCACCCTATGTAAGTACCTCTACGAAGGCTTAACGCGGCTCTCTTTAGCAGGAAATTACGAACTGGCAGGGGCAGAAAAAGTCGAACAATCACCTTGCGGCAAATTTTATACCTTTACTTTAAGAGAAAACTATTATTCGAATGGGGAACCAGTGACTGCATTCGACTATGAAAATTTCTGGAAAGAGGCTTTAAAGGCCGAATCCAAGTGCCCCAACGCCCATCTCTTGTATTGCATCAAAAACGCCGAAAAGGCGAAAAAAAGAGAATTAGACCTAGAGCAGGTCGGGGTTAAAGCTCTCGATGACCGCACTCTATCTGTCGAACTTGTTGAGCCCTGTCCCTATTTTCTTAGCTTACTCTCACTGCCGGTTTTTCTCCCTTTTAAAGGGGAGGGACCACCTCTTTTTAATGGGCCCTACTCGGTAGAGAAATGGAACAAAAATGATAAGATCTTTCTGAAATCCAACCCTCATTTCTGGGATCATTCCAAGATTGCCATCGATAACGTGGAAATTTTGATGGTCCAAGATGTGATGGCGGCTTTTTCTCTTTATGAAGATGGTAAGATCGACTGGTTTGGCGATCCTTTCTGCTGGCTCCCTTCTGAGATTTTATCTAACACACTACCTAATGGACGCCTTTCTAAGGGGAAAGATGTCATGTACCCATTTTGGATTTATCTGAACACTGAACACTTTCCCCTTTCGTCGCCGCTGATTAGACAAGCTTTAAGCTCGGTGATTAGTCGCAACAAAATCTCAGAGCATATTTTTTGCGGGGAATCTCCTCTTTTAACCCCCATCCCACACGAAGTATTTGGTGAAAATGCCATTACAGATGGAGATGTCGAAAAGGGAAGAGATTTTTTCGAAAAGGGATTAAAAGAGCTCGGGTTAACGAAGGCAACTTTCCCTCCCTTAACGTTAAGCTCTTCTAGAATGGGAAGCTTTAGGCGCCTTGCTGAATATTTACAAGAAACTTGGCAAAAAGAATTGGGCATTACCGTCAATCTAGATATCCAAGAGTGGGGTACATTCTATGCCAATATCGTCAACGGCGACTACCAAGCAGGTGGATACTTTATTTCAAGTGAGTATGACGATCCTCTGTCATGTTTAGAAACCCTGTCTATGGCTAACAACCGCCCACAATGGAACCATCCAAGGTATCAGGAAATCATGAGCCAGCTAAAAAGCGCAACAGATCCATCGCGTAGGAAATCGCTGTTTAGAGAAGCTCAAGACATCCTGAAAAACGAAATGCCTGTCATTTGGGTTGTGAATAAGAACCAATACTACTCTTATCGCAAAGACTTAAAAGGTGTTTGCTTTGATCATCAGGGCTCTCCTGATATCAGACATGCGTACTTTGATTAGCAGCATAACAAAAGTCTACGCTTCCATCTTGATCTACCCAGTAGTTATAGAATCCCGGATGGTGCGTATAAGAGTAATTGAGGTTAACAAGAGGTAAAAAAGGCATAGCAGCAAATAGCACATCTTCAAGCCGAGCAAAAAGCGCTTTCTTTTCCTGCGGATTTTTTGCTTGTTTGAGCGAGTGAAAACACTTCACAAATTCTTCATCTGACCAATAGCTCACATTGGTCTCTCGACTGCAGAATTGCTCCAAGAATAAGTCAAAGTCTCCACAGGGTGGGTAATCAAAAAAACCACAAACCTGGAATCTTTTCTGCTCGGCATCTCGATATAGAAAATTCCAATCCAAAATATTGATGTTGATCTTGACACCAAAAGTGGCTTCCCAGGTCGTTTTCAAATATCTTGCTAAAGCTACATGGCTTTTTATATTGCAGAAATATAATTCAATGGGAGCTACCCCATTTATGTTCGCCTTCAATTTGTGTAACCCGAGTGCAAATAGCTCTTTTGCTTTTTTTAAACACCCTGTTTGTGGAATGGGGTTACAAGAAAAGGGGGCAAGCGGAATCTTTGTAGAAAAATTAAGATGGGTCGGAAAGATTTTTTCCATCACTTCATCTCGACTCACAGCATAGCCAAATGCACGGCGGATGAAAGAAGATGAAAATAAGGCATTCGAAGTATTAAAATAAATAATAAAAGGAAAGAAAATTGACTTCTTTTTCTTATTGGCAACATGATGAATATCACAAGTACCAGGCTCACCTATCCAGTCGATTTTACCGCTAGTAAAAAGAGACTTCATTGTTCCAGATGAAACACAAAAAAATAATTCAACATTTTGAAAAAACACACTTTCCCCATTCCAGTACTAGGGGTCTTCCCCCAAACAAATCTCGTCTTCATGTCCACGCTCCTTGCAGT
>CAYTIT010000019.1:0-12683 GCA_964437975.1 uncultured bacterium | reverse complement strand
TCAGTTGCTTAGGAAATTCCATGTCAGTCATACAAAGAAATAAGGAGCCTCGACATTCTCAGAAGGGGCTGCAGCTTTTAAAGAAAAAATTAAAAAAGAACATGGACGATCCCAATCAGCCTCCCCAGCAAAAAAAACGGTTCCCCGGCGGGTTTATTCTTTTTTTATTGGCGGCAATTCTTATTTTACTGGCCGTGCAGAGTCGCTCAACGAAGAAAGGAAGTAGCGTCTCATTTAGTCATCAGGTCGAACATCTCGTGAATCTCGACTTGATCGACCAAAAGGAGGCGCACAAAGTTGCCCAGAATGATAACCTCGTTACCTTCACCGGCAAATTTAAAGAGCAACTGTCGGGCGATGCCAAAAATCGTTACCGTTATCTTGAATTGTTGGAAACTGTCCATGCAGATAAAGAAGGAAAAGAGAGTTTAGCGCGCCATCTTATGGCATTAGAGCAAGGGGTGCGTACGTCGGCGTTGCGCTTTTTAGAGCTTAGTGGCATCGAAGTTCCTAAACAGGGGTACACCGTCGTGAGTTCGGCTTACGATACGCCCTCTCGGACAAGTCGCGTGATCATTGAAGCGGCGCCCGAGTTAAGAGAGGTCAATGTCGCCCGCTTGAAAAAAGAGGTTGTAACTTTAAGTGAAAGCGGCTCTCTCTCGGAAGGGCAACTGGCAGAGTTTGGGCGTTCATTGCGCTGGTTAGTCGATGAATTTCGCTCGCCTGCATTGGGAATTGGCGACGAAGCGATCAAAGAGCAACTCGCAACTTTGCATGCAGGGCTGGCCACTGGAGCTGGTCGTCAAGCAACGAGAGCTGAAAGGCTAAGCCAATACCGAGAAGGGCTCTCGAGTTTAGAGAAAATTGTCGCCTCTTTAAATCAAGAGCAGAACCAAGTCAGGCTTTTTCAAGTCCGGAGTGTGCGCAATTATCTTGTCGATCTCAATCAATACGGCGCACTGGTCGACCAGTTAGAAAGGAATGAGCAGCTGCTGCAACGCGCGCGCGCTAGCGTTGCTGAGGCAACCTGGTTTTTTAATAATCGGGAACTGTCGACAAAAATGCTCGAAAAGCAAAATCCTGAGGAGTTTAGTCTCTGGTTCGCCCAAGCAAAAAGAGAGTGGGGTCAGTTTAGCGCGAATAAAGGAAGCGCCTTTAAGGCGCCAGATCAACCGCGCAACCTCGTTTTAGAAAAGACCTTTCAAAGTCGAGAGCCATCGCCTAACTATTTAAGTTACATTTTGATCACGATCTTGCCAATCGTATTGATTATCTTGCTTCTTTACTTTGTCTTCTCGCGGCAAATGAAGGGAATGGGCTCGAATGCGATGAACTTTGGCAAGTCGCCTGCACGGATGTTAAACAAAAGCGCGCACAAAGCAACTTTTAAAGATGTTGCAGGGGTTGATGAAGCAAAAGAAGAATTGCAAGAACTCGTCGACTTTCTCAAAGACCCAGCCAAATTTACCGCTTTGGGCGCCCGCATTCCGAAAGGGGTCCTCCTTATCGGCTCGCCTGGGACGGGAAAAACTCTGATTGCTAAAGCAGTTGCCGGTGAAGCAGATCGCCCTTTCTTCTCGATTTCGGGCTCTGACTTTGTCGAAATGTTTGTCGGTGTCGGCGCCAGCCGGATCCGCGATCTTTTCGACCAAGCTAAGCGCAATGCTCCATGTATCGTCTTTATCGACGAGATTGACGCTGTAGGACGCCATCGCGGCGCTGGTATTGGCGGAGGACATGATGAAAGAGAGCAAACACTCAATCAGCTTCTTGTAGAAATGGATGGCTTTGAAACGAATGAAGGGGTCATTCTGGTCGCGGCGACAAACCGCCCCGATGTTCTCGATAAAGCGCTCCTTCGCCCTGGTCGTTTTGATCGCCAGGTGATTCTCGACCTCCCCGATATTAAAGGGCGGTTTGCCATTTTGGGTGTACATGCGCGCAAAATTAAGCTCGATGCTTCTGTCGATTTAATGGACATTGCGCGGGCAACTCCTGGAACATCAGGCGCTGATTTAATGAATATCCTCAATGAAGCGGCGCTACTTGCAGCGCGTAAAGGGCGCACGGCAGTGACTGCGCAAGATGCTCTTGAGGCGTGCGATAAAGTTCTTTATGGTAAAGAGCGAAAAAGCCTTGAGCTCGACAAGAAAGAGAAAAGGCACACGGCCTATCACGAAGCGGGCCATGCTGTTGTCGGCTTGTCGGTTACTCACTCTGACCCTGTCGAAAAAGTCACGATCATTCCACGTGGTTTTTCTCTTGGAGCGACCCATTTTGTTCCTGAAAAAAACAAAGTGAGCTACTGGAAAAAAGAGATTATTGATCGCCTTGCTGTTTTGATGGGTGGGCGTGTTGCAGAAGATCTCTTTATCGGCGATATTTCAAGTGGCGCACAAATGGACATCGTTCAAGCGACAACGCTTGCGCGGAATATGGTGTGCAAATGGGGCATGACCGACTCACTTGGCCCTGTTGCTTATGATGAGCGGCAAGACGGCAATGACTATGCTATGCCAGGCCAAGGGCTAAAAAACTACTCTGATCAAACAGCGCGACAAATTGATGATGAAGTGAGGCAACTTCTCGCTCAGGCAAATGAAAAAGCTATTGAGGTCATCGAAGAAAAGAAAGAGCAAGTCGAGCTGATGGCTAAGATGCTTTTAGAATTTGAAGTGCTTGATAAAGAAGATGTGCAAGCCATTATGACAGGCGAGTGGGATGCCGATAAGAAACGGCAAAAGCTCAAAGAGATGAGTGAAGCGCACCGAAAAATCCCACCGCCACCACCGCCTAAAGATCTCGAATCTCCTCAGACTCCTAAGGGCGATATTGACCCCTCCCCCCAGCAAATTTAAAAGGCAAACATGGACCGCTTTTTGAATCACCGCCCCGCCATCGCGCGCGCGTCAAAGTGAGTCCAAATCAATAGGAAGCTTACGCCGCTTGCGGACACATACCAAGCTGATGCTAAAAATAACTGCCGCTGTACTCCAGATGATCGAGCGCGGAAGATTCAACATGGGATAGGACGTTTGGAGAGGGCGGCCAAGACGTGGCCCGGGGGGCCATAGAATAAAGAGGGGAACGCCGCGCAGGTTGTCTTCTGGAACAAAGCCAAAGGCTCGGCTGTCAAGGCTCATAGCATAGTTATCGCCAAGAACGAGATAGTGTTTATCGGGAACGGTGACCCCATAGCGCAAAATTTTATCGCGGTCAAGGGTATGATCGGCCTTAAGTGGAGGGCCTGAGTCGGTAAAGGGGGGGTAAGGGCGGCGTTGCACAGCATTGTGCTCTTTAAGGACTTCCCGCTCCAAAAAACGCGTGAGTGTTGGATCGCCCTTTTCAAGCAAAAAAGAGCCCATTGCATAGAGAGCTCCATCGCGAAAATAGACGTAGCGTGAAGGGAGTAAGCGCTGGTTTTTGGCTCGCGGTGAGAAATAGGTGTTACACTCGATTCCTAAGTTATAAAGAAGCTGGATCCGCTGTGGACTGTAGCGCATAAGGGGGTGGGTTGGCTTGAGCTCTTTTTTCACGCCGCCAAAAAGGACTTTGTAGCCTTTGCCATAGTAAAATTCGTAGGTTCCGTCTGGCACGCCTTGAATTTTCGGGCAGTAAAAACAGGGTTCTCCCGGTTTGACAGCCCCGCCGTACCGGTACATCGTCTCATTTTTGACAACGAAGCGAGCCGTATAGAGGTGGGAAAACAGGGTTTCTAGCTGTTGAGTTTGCAGGGGGAGGAGCGTCGAGTAGGTGCGCGTGCTAAGTTGTAGGGTTCCACTGGGGTTTTTCACAATCACCGGATTTTTTACAGAGGGGTGGTGAAAAATTTCTAAATAGAGGGGCGCTTCCTGAAGTTGATTGAGCGCTGTATCAGTCAGCTTTGACGCTTGGTCGCGTGTGAGCAGGCGGCTCAAGCCATAATTTTCAAATCCCCATAATTGGTAGTAGTCGCTCATCTTAGCGGCATACGGCGGTAAAAGCTCTCCTTGCGTGCGATTGCCCCCTGTTAGCCAGAGCTTGGCAACGGGAAGATTCATTTGGCGGAGTGTCACAGCAGATGCTGGTAATCTTGGCCGTTGAACAGAAACAGTTGGCGCGCTTCTGCCATCAAACGAGATATAGGGAACATGATCGATGCGGTCTAAGAAGGGCGGTGAAAGCTCGGCAGAGATATCGCGTCCATCGCGATCGATCCCGTACAGGCGCCCGCCATAAAAATAGAGTGTATCGCCTGGCTTACCGATCAGCCGTTTGACATACTGTTTTTTTCCCGGAAAGATGAGAAAGTAGCGGGTATCGATATCGGGGGCGTCGAGGTTTGCTGCGGTGAAGATGACAATGCCGTTTCTTTTGACAAGTGCGGGGTCGAAGTAAAGGTGTTTGGCGAGGAGAGGGATATTGATGCCGAAAGCCGTTTTGGAAACGACTAAATGGTCTTGTTCTTGAAATGTCGGGCGCATCGACCCTGTGGGAATGGCAAATGGCTCAAACCACAGGCTTCGGATCACGACTGCTGCCACGAGGGCAAAGGCGATGGCGGCGACACTATCGCGCACATGGTCAAAAAGGGTTTTTTTGAGCGCTGTTTTCGCAAGGAGTTCAAGGCGGTGCGCTGCTTCAGCGGCAACCACGCGCTCTTGTTTTAGAAGGGCTTCTTGAAGCGCGCTAAAGTGGTCTTTCAGCGTGGTTTTTGTCTCTTCGGATAACCGCCGCTTTTGCTTGCGGTAGAGGCGGACGTAGTGTAAAAAAAGAGTTTTTGATTTTTTCAGCGTGTACATGAGAAAGGTAGAGCAAGGGTAAAAAGTTTTCTCAAACAAGAAAAAACCAAGGCCATTCTACTGGAAAATAACGTTTAGCCGCAAGAAGTTGACTTTTTTTTTTGTTCTTGCGCAAGGTAAGAAAAAAGAGCCTGTGTGGGGAATGTGCCTTATGAACGAAGTCGATTTAGCCAAAACAAAAAGTCCTCACCCTTGGCGCATGCGCGCAATTGTCGCTTTAGCGATGATCGTTTTATCTTTTATTGGTCTTGTCGTTTCCGACGTTAGGCGTGAAGGAGCGTGGAACTACTGGCGCATCATGGTGCCTGTTTTTGCTGTCCTATGTCTTTTTCTTTCTTGGTACTTGCGCCGGCGCAAGCATGCGCTGACGACGGCAACGATTTGGCATGAGCTAGCCCAGTGGCTTGGGTTAGTGCTCGCCGTCTATTTGATCTCTGTGTTTGTCGGTGTGGGGTTAATTGGCCGCTTTCAAGCGGGGCTAGTGATTTTAATTTTGCTTGCCTTAACCACATTTGTCACGGGGATTTATATTGAGCCGACCTTTTTGGTGATCGGTCTTTTACTCGGGCTATTTGCAGCAGGCGCCGCCCTATTGGCCGCTTATCTTTATAGTGTGATGTTGCCGATAACCCTTGTCATTGCTACTTTTCTTTTTTGGATGGTGCGACGACACCATTAACATCGAATCAAAAAAACAAGTAATTGAAATAAAATCGAGCACCTTGTATATTTTATTTAAAAATTGCTCAAAAAAAATATAAACGTTTAGAAGTGTTTGTGTTTTTTTGAAACCTCTAAGGAGATTTTTAACCTATGACACATCTTAATTTTCTCTCTTCCGAACTGGAAAAAAAGCTACGTGCTGCAGCAAAAAGCGACGACAGAAACATTTTGAAAGCGTTTTATGCGCCATTAAAAAGAGCGATAGAAAACAAGGTTTTACCGCGCGCTTTATCAGAATTTGCCGTAGCAGCAGCTCTTTTAGAACAATCTTTTGAAAGTGATATTGAAAAAATTAAAGAGATTGCACAAACATGGCCTGCTGTTCTCGAAGACGGAACACTGCTTGGAGTAGGAAAATATGAACAACTCGATGTACGTTGGGCTTATTCAGCCCTCGACTGGCTAGAACACAAAACACTGCCTTCATTTCCTGATAACCCTCCAGTTATCCCAGTCAAAGATGAACTTAGCCTTGCTATTATGGGAGATTGGGGCGGGGGAAATTGGCACAATAATACGACGGCTTCGACCATTTCCACGCACATAAGCAACTTAAATTCTGACTATATTATCCATTTAGGAGATACCTACTACGCAGGTAAATACAGTGAAGTGCACGACCATGTGTTGAGTTATTGGCCCCAAGCCGTCGAGGGAAGTTTTTCATTAAATGGCAATCACGAAATGTACAATGCGGCCATTCCTTATTTTAATGCTGTTTTACAAGACAAAACATTTGCTCTGCAAAATGGATGCAGTTTTTTTGCTTTAGAGAATAACCATTGGGTGATCATTGGGCTTGATACCTCATTTTTCTCTGACAGAAAAAACCTATACATGGATGGGAATCTCAACAGCAGGCAAATCGATTTCCTTGAAGAGCAAGCTGCAAAGGGTAAATCGACGATGGTATTTACCCACCATAATGGGTTAGATGTGACAGGAAGTGTGCCCCAAACGACTTTATGGAATCAGGTGACTGGGGCTTTAGGCGAGACGTTAAAGTACTGGTATTGGGGTCATGTCCATATGGGAGCTGTGTACAAGGAGATGTCTGGTATTAAGACACGCGTTGTTGGACATGGTGTGCTGCCTTACGGACATGCTTCTCTTCTCGAAAACGCCCCGTGTGTCGATTGGTTCGAGAGCTGTTTGGCAAACGATCCTCATCAGCCTAAGCGAGTTCAAAATGGGTTTGCCTTCTTGCGGCTGCAAGATGATCAACTCATCGAAGAGAGCTTATATGGGGAAGATGGGAAAATCCATTGGCAAAGCGCTTCTCAGGCTGCCTCTGTCTAGCCAACAACATCTAGACTGACGCTAACGTCCTCCTCAGGAAAAGAGAAATCACCCCAAAGGAGGGCGTAGCGGCCTACTTTTTTATCGAAATTCGCCGGGAAAACCCTCTCTTCTTCAGGTGAGGGATGAGAGGCGAAAAATAGCCCTTCTTGAACAAGTTGGGATAGTTTAAACCCAACTCGTCTAAAGACCTAACCGAAAGGACATGCGGGAAGTCACGCTTGTGGGGATAGTGTGAATCCGGAGGACATGGGCTTTTCACAGCCGTAAAAGTCCTCTTCGTGAGGATCTTTACGGCTAAAACCAAACCTTTTCCTTTGGGTGGCTATCGTTGAAACAAGAACCTGTAGGAAGGAGCTAGTGCAAGCCTACTCATAGGATGGTTTTTCACCTTGTGCATCTCCTTTCTTTCGGTGGGAGAGGATGTTAAGCTTGGTATAAGCACCCTATCTAGTTTGTGTTGACAAGGTGGTGGAGTTGTTCCGCACGTTTTTTCTTCGAAATCGGATGAAATGGGCCATTTTTTCATCATCGCCAATATCAAGCCACTCTATGTAGGTTGTCCAATTGGGAATCATTAGATAGCCGAGGTTGTCCCAAAATAAGTCTAAAGGTCGATAGCTTGACGGAATCCTTGGGTCGTTTGTTGCGCGAACAATTTCACAAAAATAGATCCACTCATAAGTTTTTAAAGAGGTAATCGCATATTCGAAGTCTTTAATCATTTTAAACTCAAGTTTTTTCTTCCGATATTCCTTTATCAGAAAGACATCTGCGAAATAATAACACGTGTCGAAGGGCACTTTCTTCTCGTAAAAAACTTGTTGGACTTGTTCCATTGATGCGTGGATAGGAAGACCCATGGCTATACCCACAATGCGCTCCTTATCTTTGGTCATCACCAAAATCGAATCTTCTGTACGCGCATACACCTTGAAATAATTTTTTTCTGTTGCAACATCACCGTCATAAAGGTAGGGTCATTCACGAAAAATTTCGATGCGTAGCTTAGCTATTTCATGAAGATAAGGTAAGATTTCCTCTCCTCTTAAAGTTGTGATTTCCATAGGCCAAAGTAGCGGTGTTATACCGATCATGACTTAAGAAGCGGGTGATTGACTCACGATCGGTAGACCAACTGCATTGCAAATAAAAAAGAGGAAACGGTGGCGTTGGCAAAACTCCCGCGATTGATAGATCAGTTAAATTTTTCTATAATACTAGGCATGAAGAAGGTATTACGCAAGGGATATTTGTTCCGCCTAAAGCCAAGTGCTGAAGTCAAATAGGGAATGTGTTGCTAAAAAGCCACTTGGGGTTAACGGTGTAGAAGCTGAAAAGCAATGATGGCAAGCGAACCGAGGAAAAGAACGATAAGGGTCACCTTGCCGCCAAACACGCGAAAAGGGGTCTTTTTTTGGTCGCGATAGCGCCCTTTCCAGACCATAAGAGCCGGCAATAAGCCATAGAGAATGGCGACAAAGACGCCTGCATAACCCAACGCAAGAAGGAACCCAGTGGGAAAAAAAAGGGCAAACAGGGTCGGTGGGGTAAACATCAACACGAGGAGGCCGAGCTTGCCGGTTTTTGTCTTTTTAATGCGCAAGCCGTCGGCGAGAAAGTTGTACAAGCTGAGCGCAACGCCGAAAAAAGAGGTGACAATAGCAAAGAAAGAGAAGGCTCCGACGAGAATGCCAATGAGGTGCGTGCCTGTTTTTTGCGTAAGTGCAGCCGTCAGCTCGGCCACGGGGTAGGGAGACGACTTGAGGGCGAGAAGGCCTTGCTTTCCTTCAAGTGGAAGCATCCCGATCACAAGCCACTCCCAAACAAGGTAAAAAGCCAACGGGATGAGGCTACCCCAAAAAAGCGCGCGCTTGAGTTTGGAGACATTGTTGCGCAGGTAAGAGCGGAGACTAGGAACGATAATGTGCGAGGTGAACGAGAGGGCAATGATGGGGAGAGCGAGTGGTAAGTCGCGCAAACTTCCTTCGGCAAGGTGGTCTTTTTTTACGTGAGGCACGCCAAAGCCAATGAGGATAGCAAACGAGATAAAAAGCCCCAGCATACAGATCCGGTTAAAAAAATCGAGCGAGCGGGTTTCGAAAACGACGATGCATCCAAAGCAAACCAGAAAGAGAAAAAGGCCAGCCGCTGGAGCAATTTCAATAGAAAAGAGGTGGCCGAGCCAGGTAGCGAGCAAAGAACCGCCGCCAGAAAGGTAGGCTGCAGCGACAGCGTACAGGAGAAGAAGAAAAGAAAACCAGGCGACGATCCCACCGCCAGAACCCAAGCGCTCTTTGACCATCGAGATGAGGTCTCCCTCTTCTTTGGAGCACATTAAGGTCGCTTCAAGGAGAAAGAAAAGGCTAAGAAGCATGTAGAGAAACGAGCCAAAGAAGGCGAGAGAAGCGATCCAAAAACCAAGTGAACCCGTTGCCATCGGCAAACCGAGCATACCAGCACCGATCGCTGTTCCACCGACAATGAGAGCGCTGCCAAAAGTGGGGGAAAAGTAGCGTTTCATAAGAAGCTTCACCAAAAAGAAATCGAGCTTAACATGGCTCGTTATTTTTTTGAGCATGTATTTGACGAGTCACTTGCAATTTTTCCATCTTCGATTTTAACGATGCGGTCAGCAAAATCGAAAATGCGCGAATCGTGCGTGACGACGATAAGGGCGCAGTCCTCCTCATCGACGATGTGTCTAAGGTGAGAAAGAACAAGGGTGCCGTTTTCCTGATCTAAGGCACTTGTGGGCTCATCGCAGACAATGATCTTTGGATGGTGAATGACAGCGCGTGCAATAGCAACGCGTTGTTGTTGCCCTCCTGAAAGCTCAGCTGGAGAGCGATCGATGTGATCGGCTAAACCAAATTGAGTAAGGCGCTCTTTTGCCTTTTCAATCGCCTGATCGCGGCTTGTTTGGTTGATCAGGAGGGGAATAGCGGTATTTTCAGCCGCAGTTAGCATAGGGATGAGGTTAAAAGCTTGAAAGACGTAACCGAGGTTTTTACCTCGAAATTGCGTGAGGCCAGCGTCTGAAAAAGTGGCGAGGTTGTGGTCTAAGATGGTGCAGTTGCCGCTGTCGTAGCTGAGGATACCAGTAAGAATAGAGATCAGCGTCGTTTTCCCCGATCCCGATGGGCCAACGAGCATGAGAAGCTCCCCCGCTTTGACTTTGAGGTCAATGCCATGTAAAACTTCAAAGCGCAAATTCCCCGTTCCGAAGGATTTTTTAATGTTTTGGCATGAAATGGCGATCTTGGAAGTCATAGTTACCACTTAATTTTTAAATACAATGGCTGGATCTAGGTGATACACCCGATAAAGACCAATAAGAGCGGAAAAACCGCAGATAAACAACATCACGACACCGCTAAGGGCAAAAAGGTGCCATGGGATAAGAAAAGAGAGCTGGCTACTGCGCGAAAGGAAACCGAAAAGGCACGCTGTTCCGATCCCAATGCCCCATCCAATGAAGCCGATCCATGCAGCTTGTAGCAAAACCATTTTTGTTAAAAGAAGGTTGGCCGCGCCCATCGCTTTGAAGGTCGCCAGATAACGCAAGTTATCGAGGATAAAGTTGTAGAAAGTTTGGCCTGAAATGGCCATGCCGATGATAAAGCCGAGGATAACGGCGACGCCGAAGTTGATAGGGATTCCCGTACTGGTTAAGTAGTAGTGGATTGTCAGCCATTTAAATTCAGATGAGGTGTAGGCGCTTAGGCCTGTATAAGCGCGAATTCGGTGACAAAGCTCTTTAGGGGTTATGCCGTCTTGCGCTTTGACTAAGATAAACGAGAGAAGTTTCCTTTCGTAGGGAGCAAAAGAAACAGCGCGGCTATAGGTCGTGTAAATGACAGGCTGCGATTGGAACGTCCGTGTTGTTTCGCAGATACCGACGACAACGGCGCGGTTATCGTTGATTTCTAGTGTATCGCCCACTTGGAGGGGAAGGGTAGGCGCGCCGTTATCGCGTCCAGGGCCGCTATTGGTGGCGAGTTTGTCGTCTGCTCCCTCTTTGTTAACGATGATCGCATCGACAAGGCGCAAATCGCGCAGTTTTCCCTCGAGCATGATTGGCGGGCCACCAATCAGTGTCGCGTTATCGATGCCAATGACATTGCAAATTTGAAAGTTGCCATTTTTTAAACGCGCTTTGAGAAGACCTTTGTAAAAGGGAACGGCCCAATCGACCCCTTCAATACCGCGCACAAGCAAGAGCTGGGTGTCTTTAAGTGGTTTGATATCATCGATGAAGCGCACCTTGTTATCCATCACCCAGATGTCAGGTTGAGAGGTATCGGTGATAAAGCCGTAGGTGCGCACCATCAACCCAACGAAAATAGCAGCTTGTTGGACGATAATAAACGAGGCAAAGCTCAAGCCTAAAATAATCCCGATAAATTTGGCGCGATCGCCAATGAGAATTTTCAGTGCAAAGAGGAGGATGGCCAATCACCTCCTAAAGATTTATAAAGAGCCACCAAATTGGTGCTCACAGTTTGTTGGCTAAGCGTTTGCTCACTTTGGATGCGCAAGCGCTCTTGATCAGCCATCAGGAGCGTCGAAAAATCGATCAAACCACTGATGTAGAGGTCCCGCTTGAGGAGATAGCGTTCATCAGCAGCTTTTCGTTTTTTGATAATAGCGACAAGGCGGCGCTGCTCTTGATTATAGGCGACGAGGTTGCTTTCGACCTCTTCAAGCGCTTGTAAAATTGTTTGCTTATAAGTGAGAAGGGCTTGCTCTTGCTGGGCAGTGGCAACGTGAATATTAGCGCGTAGGCGCCCAAAGTACAAAATAGGCCAATTGACATCAGGGCCAAAGCGCCATTGTCGGCTCATCGGTTTGAGCCATTTGCCATTTTGTGTCGTCTTATAGCTATATTCGCCCATGATCGAAAACGAAGGAAATAACTGGGCGACAGCTACGCCAATATTGGCCGTTTCCATTGCGAGGATCCGTTCTGCGCGGCGAATATCAGGACGTCGACGCAAAAGTTCGGATGGAAGGCCGACGGGGACACTATCGGTACTGCTAGGAATACTTTTTGTGATTTCAAAGTCGTGGCCGAGATTTTCTGGAGGCTTGCCGAGTAAGACAGCAAGGCGATAGATGCCTTGGCTAAGTCTCTCTTCTAAAGGAGGGAGAGCCGACTTTTCCTGTTCGAATAGAGTTGTTGCTGTCTCAACTTCAACATCGCTTGCTAAGCCAGCATCGAAAAGAGAGTGCGTCAGGTTGAGGATATCGCTTTGAATGAAGATATTTTTTTTCTTAAGGTCAATCTGATTTTGCAGCGACCGAATTTGAATGTATTCGCTAGCGATGTCGCCGAGCAGCGTGATGTAAATGTCTCGGGCATTTTCTATTTGGGATTCGTAGTCGTAAAAAGAGGCCTCTTTCGCGCGCCTTATTTTTCCGAACACATCAATTTCCCAACTTGCATCGAAGCCGATACGGTAAGCATCTTGTGTTGTTGGGCCGAGAAAGGGAGATTCGAAAAGTGTTTGTGAAATTCTCGATCGACGCTGCTCGCCATTTAAATCGATTGTAGGAAACAGCTCGGCAGTTTGCAAGCGGTAGAGCGCGCGCGTTTCGGCAATTTTTTCGAGAGCGACATGGAAGTCGAGGTTTTGTTGCACCGCTTCATGGATGAGCACATCGAGCAAGGGATCATGAAAAGTCGTCCACCAAGAAGTAAGTGCTGCAATTTCATCTGGAAGATCTTTTTTTTCTTCAACAAAGTCTGTTGGCATGGTGAGTTCAGGGGTGTGGTAATTGGGGCCGACAGCGCAGCTTGTCAGAGCCAAGAGGGCGCACCGCAGGAGACATTGAAGAAAAAAGCGCCATTTAAAACCGTTCATCGGAAGGCAATCC
>CAYTIT010000018.1:11324-12960 GCA_964437975.1 uncultured bacterium | reverse complement strand
TATCAATCTGGATGACGTTAAAAAAACAGGGCAAATCAGTCGTTCCTTTTTTCTTGCAAGCCTATCAAGCCACATACCACCCACACATCCTATCGCCCTCTATTTAATACCCTCCCCCACTGAACGGATACAATAAAAAAGCTTGGAATATTACTGGTGTTTCATGAGCCTATTCGAGTAAATGTTTGGCTTGCTATCGTGGGCTCTTCCAAGTTTTTGTCAAATCAGGAGGAAATGATGGGATAGGCAAAACTCCCGCTTCTTGAGTTGCGCTCGGTACATTGAAAATTTTTCAGAAAGATCTTAGACTTCAAATCAAGAGTTTTCTAAAAAATGAGCCAAGAGATGGCGAAAGGGAAGTTAGCTCGATAGATGAGTTGACACCCTCTCCCACCTAGGGGAGGTTGGGGGCTTTGCTTTTTGATCAGGTGAGAAGAAAACGCCTTTCTACCTACCGGCGGGTTTTTTTTGTTGTCACCGCCTTTTTTTTCAGCTGCGCTGGCTCAAGTCGCTCTGCTCATTTAACCCATGTGAGGGGGTTTGCTCACTTGATGCCGTACCATATTCAAATTGGGCGGCGCCTTTCTCGCCTAGAAACAAAGAAGGTACAGCAGGTTGTCGCGCGTGTTTTTGCCGAAATTGATGCGCGTTATAACCATTGGAACCCCCACTCAGAACTTTCCCAAATTAACGCAATGGAAGCGGGCGCCAAGCGTGTGATCTCAGGTGAATTGGAGCGCGTGTTGGCGTTAGCGCGCACCTTCTTTCTTCTTTCCAAAGGGCGCTTTGATCCCACGCTGGGCGCTGTCATTGCACATTGGAAGAGCCATTTGATGGCGGGAAAACGTCCCGATGGGCAAACAGCGCGTGCGACAGCGTCGGGGTGGGAAAATATAGAAGTGGTTGACCAAACCGTGACAAAAAAAAGAGGAGAGCTCGCTTTCGATCTAGATGGAATGATCAAGGGGTTTGCAATTGATGCCCTCATCGAAGCGCTGCGTCAACTTGGATATCGCCATCTTTATGTGAATTGGGCCGGCGATTTGCGCGTTGTGGGGTCTCATCCTTCGAGACGCCCTTGGCGCGTGCAACTCCCGTCTTTAAGCCAAAGGGGTGACGAGCGGCCAACGCTTTCTCTAAGAGATAGCGCCCTTGCGACGAGTGGCGATTATCTACAATGGTGGAAAGTCGATGGAACAACCTATTCTCACATTGTCGATCCGCGCACTAAAGAAGCGCTCCAAAGGAAAAGGGTTTCGCTTGCAGCCGTCACAGTGCAGGCTCCCACATGTGCTCTCGCCGATGCATTAGCGACCGCGGCGATGACCTTTGATTCGATCGACGAGCTCTGGCTGTGGGTCGATCAACTTAAACGCGCTCACCCTCATGTGAAAGTTTGGGCACTTGCGTACGGAAAAGATAAAAAAATAATTGAAGTAAACTCAAAAATTTAGTTAAATTTTTTATCAAAAACCCCTCGAGCGCTGGCTGTCGTAACATTCCGGCTTCTTGCATGCGATCGGTAGAGCGCTTACTCAAAGAACACTGATGGAGATGATGTGATGTTGAAAAAATTTTTTACGCTTCTTGTTTTTGCTTGGCTTCCCATGGCTTGCGGTTACGCGGGCGGACACAT
>CAYTIT010000018.1:0-11314 GCA_964437975.1 uncultured bacterium | reverse complement strand
CAAAGTTATCCTGCCTATGTCGAGACGGTCACAGAGAGCTTTATTGAGATCTCGAATGGGAGCGTATGGTTGCGGAGCGATCATACAACTCCCTCGGGGTTGGCTCCAGGACAGCCTGTTATTGTGCTTTACTACGATAGCGGGTTAAATACCGTCTCCTTAGCAGATAAGTTTAACCTGCAAAATTTTGATGACTGCACCTTTGTCTGTCTCAAATTTGGCGAAGGGGTGCGCGAGCGCTACTTAATTAACTATGAGCAAAAGCAAAATGGTCGTTGGGAGCTTTACCTTAGTGACGGGTCGATCTGGACGGTTGCCGATACAACGCATCCGATGTATGGGTGGAGTGTCCAAGATCGGATTCTTGTGATGCCAACAGGCGATGAGCGGACATTTTACCTGATCAACACAGTGTCTGAGGGAAGCATGAGCGCACGACTTATGGCTTATCCAAGGTAAGGCGTTCGATGTAAGGGGGAAGGTATGTGCTGGCGATCGGATCGGCTTCGCAGAACAGCGAAGTCGGGGAGTGGGTGCACAACTTGGAAGAATCGATGGGAAGGGTATAGAGCCAGGCGACGACAGGATCGAGGTGCGGCCGATCGAGAAGATAGAAAAGCTCAAAGAAAGGAGTGAGCGCGTTCCCATCTGTTGCAAGAAGCGACGTAAGAGTAGGAATGACAATAGGGGCCACAGCGGTTTCTTTATAAAACAGGGTAAAGGGAACGCCGCCAAATGGGCTGGGGAAATAGGTGCCCCACCGTTCGGTTGCTGAGTCGACAAAGAGCGGCCCTGGCGTAAAGGTAGCGCCATTGAGGTTCATCGTTCCTGCGATGCTATTTTGACTGCGCCTCGCTGTAAAAATGCGCACGGTGCCGCTGTCGCCTGCTGTTGAGATCGATCCTAAGAGCGAGAGAGAGAAAGAGCCTGTGCCGATAGCAGGCGGAACAGGTGCTTGATTGTCGACGACGAGTCTGAGCGTTTCTGCGCTTAGCGTCGAAATCCGGCCAAACGGGTTAATTTCGATGTTTTGATTTGCGATGACTTCAATCGCGCCAGCGGTACTTGATAAAAACCCCTCAGATAGTGCCGATACCCCTGAAAGAGCAAGGGTGGCGCCAATGAGGTAGGTTCCCCGGTCGCTCGAAGAGCACAAAGAGGGGCCTGTTGTCGATCCGGCAATCGATAGGTTGCGGCCAGTCGTTGCGGTGAGCCTTCCAGCTGTCACTGTGCATGAAGCATTATCAGACAGGCTCAGATCGGTGGCAGTTGTCAGGGAAAGGTTTCCCTGGGAGAAAATAAAGCTCGAATTGAAGAGAAAGCAACCGCCTGTTGTGGTCTCAACCGACGTTGTCCCCGTCCCGCTATTTCTGATAAAAGCGCCACTTTGCACAAGAATGTCGCCACCCGTCACCCTCAGCGTGCCATTGGAACCGCCGAGATTTTCAATCCATGCTAAAGACGGCGCGACGCCGAGATCTCCAGGAAGCGTTACAGTTCCATTGACCTCAACTGTCAAACTGCCAGAGACTGCTGTGATCTGTGCCGGCTCGGCCCCAGTAAAA
Organism: uncultured bacterium; assembly: GCA_964437975.1. GTDB lineage: Bacteria > Chlamydiota > Chlamydiia > Chlamydiales > Simkaniaceae > JBCCHO01. The sequence goes on along the minus strand of CAYTIT010000018.1, from coordinate 9,749 downwards.
GAGTGGGTGAGATTGCCAGCAACATTGACTCGCATGGTTTGGTCGTTTGTCGCGCCGACATTTCCGTTGATAATTTGAGCCGGTGCTGCTGTGCCCGCTTGTAGGGTGAGATCGCCGCCGACTTCAACCAGGACACTTGCGGTCGCAGATCCACTTGTCGTCAATGCGCCGATGGTCGCATCGGGTTGGACGCCTAGTGACCCACTTGTTAACATTAAGTCTCCTGCGGTCTGAACGCGGACCAGATCGAGGTTGATAGAAACAGTATTGGCCGGAATATTGAGAATGCGCCCCCCGATCGCAGTGCCATTGTTGCTGTTGGCTGTCATCACAATGTCGGTGTTGCTGATGACCTCGACTACTCCTGAATTGACCATCATGGAGCCACCAGACCCTGTCTGAGCCGCTCCAAAGTAGCCAATAGCCGCTTCGGAAATCAATGCGGTCCCACCGCTGTTTAACGTGATCGTTTCTGCTTGAACGCGGATAGCGCCCGTGTAACTTTCTACGGCAGCGCTGTTTTGCCCACCGTGACCAAAAAGGGCAAAACTTTCTGTGTCGCCACCTCCAGTAAGAGAAAGGGCGCCAGTAATGACAGCAAAAGAGTTGGGGTCGGTCCCGCGAATGTCTCCCGAAAATTGAGAAGAGGGCGATCCGCCGGCGCGCGTGTGGCCGATTTGTGCATATTTGACGCTTCCCGATCCAGCAGGCCCGCCTGTTAAAGTGACATGACCTCCAACAGCGTGAAAGATGATGTCTCCATGATAGTTGCCAGACACAGAGTTGAAGCCATGGCCAATTAAGGCAACCGTATTGGAATTGGTTCCCGCAGTGAGGGTGATGTTACCGCCAACAGTGAGTTCGATGTCACTGTTGGCAAAAGAGCCTTGGCCAAACCCAATGTGAGCGCGATCGCCCGAGCCTGGCCCACCGGTGAGAGTGAGGTTTTGGCCTGCCTGAATCGAGACGGTCCCTTGACTTGTGCCGACAAGAGCGGGCTCTGTGTTTGATTGAAGGGTAATATTGCCACCAGCTATGAGGGTGATATCGCCTGTCGCTACGTTAATAAGTGAGGTGTCAAGCACAAAAAGATCGCCATTTGGGGCCGAGAGGTTGATTTGCCCTGTCCCGGCGATGGGAGGAATTGCCGTCGTATTCAAATCAAAAGTCACGTTGTTATTTCTTGAAGTCACGTTAAATATAGAGACATTGGCTAGGGAAAAATTGCTTCCAGCGCCGATGGTCACCGGCCCATTGATGGCTGTAATGCTCACTTCATCGACACTGGTGATTTGGAAAGGTTCACCACTAGCAAACATATTTCCAGCAGTAAACGAGAGAGAGTTGCCATTTGTGGCAACGACATCAGCGCTACTATTTATCATGAAAATGTTATTTCCCGCTGTAACAGCAACATTTAACGTGCCATTGGGTTCAAAGTCGTTGTTGAGAATAAAGTCGTTGTTGGCGTTAATGGTGCAAGACGCAAAATTATTAATATTAATTTGCGAATTGATCAAGACATTTCCCGCTGCGTTGAGGGTGAGATGGGTGCGTTGCCCTGTTTGATCTAAAAGGGTATTGGTCCCGTTTTGGTTCAAGATGTTGCTGCCAGAGATAAGGAAAAGAGCATCGACGGCAGTTACATTGATAGCGTTGTCGATGGTAAAATTACCTACTTGCGTTTCACACCTAGCAACGCCCCAGTTCGATAGATTAAGGGCCCCCGTATTGATAAAGGTTGTTGCTGCTGAAAGCGAAAAAGAGGAAGCAGGGCCATTTCCTATAAAGGTCGATGATTGGTCTAAGGTGATGCTATTTGTCGCTGTGAGCGTGCACTGGTCGGCAGAAAGAGAGTTGGCTCCTCCTGGATTGAACGTCGCAGCTGTTAACGTCACCGCTGCGCTAGAAGCAGTGATGGTATTATCGAGGTCGATATTGTTGCCAGCGCTAATGTCAAGTGTCGAGACATTATTTGCCGCGATTGACGCGTCAAGCGAGGCATTTGCCGTTACGCTAATCGCAACAGATTCCCAATCATTAAAGGTAACAGAAGCTGTATTTTGAAAGCTGGATGCTGTAAAAGAGAGCATCGATCCCGCGCCATTGCCTGAAAAGGCTGAAAGAGCATCGAGGATAATATTAGAAGCATTGACTGCGCATTGATTGGCAACGAGGGAATTTGTTCCCCCTGCATCGATCGTCGTAGCGCTCAGAGTCACAGTTGCCATTTCTGCTGTAAAAGAGTTGTCTAAGTCGATCATCGCACCTGCAGAAACAGTGACAGTCTGTGCATTCGTTGCGACCACAGGACCATTGAGGTTGACATTGCCTCCCGTGGAGTTCAAGTCAAGGCGTGTGATATTGGTTGTTGTCAAAGAGCCGTTAATCACGATGCTCCCAGTTGCATGCAAGATGAGCTCTGAGATGCCCGCACCATTGTCGATAAACGTTAAGCTATCTCCTGAGTTAATGGTCATGGTGTTGTTTGCCAATAAGGTGAGCGATCGGCTCGACGCCACGGTCAGTGAAATGGGGTCGGTGATGGTAATATTTCCCGCACTACCAAAAGCGCTGGCGGTTGTTACCGTAATATTTGTGGTACTTAAAGCGGTGTTGAGATCGTCAGCATTTAAATTCGCTGAAGCTGCTGTTCCCGCATAGGTAGAGCCAGCTAACATCATATTCGTCGTGGCGTTATTCGAAAGTGTAATATTGGTTGGATCGAGGATAAACATCCCCGTTTGACCGCACGGCGCTGTCGTATCGATGACAGCACCTGTAAAAAAAGGGACGCGTGAAATATCGATCACACCACCATCGCCACCCTGAGGCCCCCCTTGGGCAAGCGCCTTTCCTTGCAGCTCTGCGTGCATAGCGCCAAAAATTGAAATAGAGCCACCTTGGCCGTTAGATGAGCAGCTCGCATCGAGAACGACATCTTTCCCAATCAACGTGGTCTGCGCAGCGGGGAGGGAAAGATCTTTCCCTCCCAAACTTCCGCCGATGAAAATCTCACCGCCACTTGACTCATTTTTAGAAACGAGGTGCGCGTGATCTTCTAAAGACACATCACGGCCCAGGATATGGATGACTCCCCCCTGACCGCCCTTTTTGTGGGCTATAAGGTGCGCCTTTTGTTGTAAAGAGGTCGTTCCCCCTTCGGCAACAAGGTAGATCTCACCCCCGATTGCACAGGTTGTCATCGCTTGAATCGACCCTGTTTGGCGAATCGCCGCAGCGTACAAAGCGCCGTCGGCGCGCAAGTCGACCCGCATGGCTTCGATCGTTCCTTGGTTGTCGATCCCGGTTTGACTTGGCTTGCAGTTGGTTAGATCGGGTTGAACAAAGATGCCTTGGGTCTTCGTGTTAAGGATAAGAGCGGTCCCTGCGCCCAACGAGGTTGCTCCGCGCAGTGAGACGAGATCGCCTTGATTGACGATATAGCGTCCTAAGAGGACAATACCTCCATCTTGAGCGCAGATTGTCCCCTTGTGCACGAGAGTTGCTTCGGAATTGCCCGAAAACAAGAGCGTCTCTTTTGTGAGGAAGTCGCGGTCGGTGACATCGAGAGTTGAAGCGAGAAAGCCATTGACGTCGATGATGCCACCCGGGCCGATCAAAATGCCAGCTGGATTGATGAGGTAGAGAAAGCCATTTGACGTTAAGGTGCCAAAAATTTCACTTGTCAACGACGAAGTGACGCGGTTGAGTGTCACAGCGTCGACGTGGGGTTGAGCAAAGTGAACGCAATCATCTGGAGCGAGCGAAAACGTGTCCCAATGAATGACCGTCTTCATTTCTTGTGTCGCGATCTTTAGGTGATGATTTCCCTCATGGATAAAATCGGCTTGCCCAGCGACGACCTCGGGTGCGATGGGGGTACTTGCTAGCCCAAGAGGCCAGCTAACTAAAAAAAAGGCGCGCCCAATCAAGGGGAAAAAGCGGTTAAAACCCATCGTCGCTTACCCGTTATTCTCTGGGATAAAAAAGATGCCCTCATCGCTGCAAAGGCGAAGAGGGTAGGGGCCATGAGGGCAAAGGGGCGCTTCAAAAACGATTTTTTCTGATTGAATGACAACAGGGCTATGTTCTAAGGCCTTATTGAGTTCTTTCTCTGAAAGACAACTTTCACCGTTGCGCGTTGTTCCCAGTGTCATAACGACGGGATCTAAGGTTAACACCCCTGTTTCTCCGTTCAGCGCTGTTTGGATGACAGTGCCTGCAAAGGTGGGGTTGTGCGAAATGTCTACATTCCCCCCATTGCCATATTGTCCCCCACCTTGTGTATAGATCGTTCCTTGAAACGTGGCTGAGGTCGTTCCAAAGATAGAGACGTCGCCACCATTTCCTTGTGCAAGTGCGCTGGCCATCATCACAACGTCGGTCCCGACTAAAGTGGTCTCTGCGTTAGCGATCAAGGGATCGGCGCCGCCCATACTGCCACCAATGAAAATAGGGCCACCGCTAGCCATCCCTTCGGTGATGAGCTCGGTTTGACCTGTAAGGGTGACTGAAGAGCCGAGAACTTGAATAGCACCCCCGAGATTTAGGGGGCCAAGTGAAGAGATAGAACCTGAGCTCAGCTCAGTTGTTCCGCCGAGGGCATTGAGAATGACAGAGCCATCAAAATTCATCGAGGCGCGCCCATCTATCTGGCCGCTATGGGCGATGCCAGTGACATAAAGGGGGCCATCGGCGAGAATGTCGATGTGCGCGCCGACAAGATCACCTTGGTTAGTGACCCCCGTTCCAGTAGGTGTTGTCGGTTCAGTGGGATGAATGGTCAATTGGTAGGTTGTAGGATCGAGCGTCACGGAAGAAGCAGCGCCCATTTCGAGATGACCTGAGCTGCTGATTAAGATGCCGCGGTTAACAAGGAATGTGCCGATCAACGATACGAGATACGAGCGCCCTTCAATATGCCCCTGATTGTCGATTGTCGCCAGAGAGCTTCCAGCAAAGGTCAGAGGGTTGTTATCTAAAAAATCTTGATCAGAAGAAAGGTCAAGCGTAGAAAGAAGAGTCTGGGTTGCCGTCAACATCCCCGTCAAGCCAACCATCACGCCATTTGGATTAATCAAGTAGATCGAGGCGTTCGATAAAAGATAGCCGTTGAGCGTGCTGATCTCGCTTGAAGAGATCCGAACTAAGGTGATTGAGGTGAGGGGATCTGGTTGATTAATATAGGTGAATTCCCCCATTCCAAGGGAAAACGTGTCGAAATCGAGGATCGTTCTATCTGTTGTCGTCGTGATCGTGTAGGTGCTCCGTTCCGGGTTGTAGCTGAATGTCGCTTCTCCAGCGATAACAGTTGGGTTTGTCGGTTGCCCTATCAGGAAAAAGGGTAAGAAGAGTGTGAAGACAAAAAAAGAGCCGACAAGTCGAAATAGATGGTGATGTCGCCTTTGATATATGTTGACCATAACGTCTCCTCGCTTTCTTGCACTCGAAGTGCGCCTGCTCTCGGAAGTTGATTGTTCGTCGTGATTGATACCGATCCTTGGATCACGTTCGGTATAAGAATCGGGTCCATCTAAAAGACAAGATCTCGAGACCAAAGCTTTTTAAAAACCGATTATCGCCGAAAAGTTAATCTTCACTCCCGTTGGTTGCGTAATATTGGGGGCGATATGTCGATGGAGCGGATAGCCGATATCGACGCGCGCATTGACATAGTAACCGTAGTAATAGCGTGCCCCCACCCCTGTTCCCAACAGATAGCGATAATTTCTTTCATTGGCAATAGATTTATCGTTTGTTCCAAATCCGTAGTCGAGAAAAGCGAGAAACTGAAGAAGTTCACGCGACTTTTTTTGGAAGAGTTTGGTCAGTGGGCGAAGGGGAGGTGAGCGCAGCTCGGTTAAAAGGAAAAGACCATTATCGGTATTTAAAATTCTCTCATCGTAGCCACGGACGGTGTAGAGACCACCAAGGCCGAGTTGCTCGCTAGAAAGGAGGTTACGGCTTGCAACTTGAAATTCCGATCTAACGACGAGCTGAAGTGAGTAGGGCAAGCGAAAAAGGGGTGTGAACTTTGCGCGCACATAAGTATAACTACTTTTTGAATCAGGGCGCAAACTCGAAAAATTAGCCGAGCTTTGGTCGCGAAAAATATTTCCCGGCGAAAAAAAGGCTTCAAAGCCAAATGAGAGATCAGCTAGTGGGTTTTCCAGACTCGCTGAGTAGCCGCACATTGCTTGTGTGATCACAGCGTCGTTTCCCAAAATAGGGATAGCGGCCAAAACTAAATTGACATTGGTTTCTTTATAATCAATGCCCCAAGTGATTTCGTGGTTATAACTTCGGATGGGGAAGAGGGGGATCAAATAACGAAAGCTTGCTTGCCACGCTTTCCCTTTGCTTATTGAGCGATTTCCAGGCATGATGGCACGAATACCCGAATATCCACCGTAAAGTTCTAAAATATGGCGCCAAGGAAGTGGAGCAACATACTGCGCCGTATGGGCAAAAAAGCGGCCAAAGCGAGGGCTCACCGTATAGCGGTAGGAAAAGCGTTGGTCGCGCTTAAAGAGGTTGCCAAAATGGACCCCAATAAATAAGCGCTCTAATCCCGTTGTGCGGTATCCTGTATTGTCAGCGCCGACATAAAGGCGATAGGGAAGGTTATCTTTAGACACAAGGTGCAGTGTGGTCGTCTCTTCTTCGGTTCCGGGCGTGAGGACAAGAACTGTTTCGCGAAAGGGGTTCCGGTTGAGCCAAATAAGATCTTTTTGCATCCGGTTAGCATTAAAAGGCTTTCCAACAGGTTGGCGCACCTGTTTTTTAAGTTGATCTGTTGAAAACCACCGGTTCCCCTCGTAATGGATCGCGTCGACGTGACTTTCGCGCACGACAAATTGGAGTGTGCCTTGTGTGATTTTTTGTTCTGGAACCGAGACAATCACGAGTGGATAGCCCGCTTCGCGGTAAAACGTGCGGATAATCTCTTCCCCCCGTTCGATCGTTGCTGTATCAATAGGTGTGTTAAGCAAAGCCTTCGCTAAATGTTTTTTCAAGCGGTTGGGGTTGCCTGGAACAGAAAGAGAGCGGATGATGACGCCGCGGTAGGTGGATAGCCCCTCGTGCACGAGCGCGTCAGGGGCGTCGACGAGGATAACAGCGCGCAAGGGGATAGGGTGCGGCGTTGTTGCTCGACTCCAAGCTGGCACTAAGCAAAGCGCGGCAAGGCACCATTTTAGGTAACAAGAGATCTTCGCGTTCATTTTTTCCGCGCAAGGTAGCTGAGGTTATCTGTATCTTCTGGCCACTATAGTAAAAAAAAATTTAAAACCCAAGCGACATAACATTTGCTAGTTAAAGGTGGGTGCGTTGAGAATAACTTTTCCAGGTGTTGGATAAGAGCATCGCAATCGTCATCGGGCCGACGCCACCGGGAACAGGTGTGATTGCCGAGCAGAGCGGAGCGACTTCGTCAAACGCAACATCGCCTGTCAGGCACGTTTTGCCCTCAGGTAAAGAGGCGCGGTGAATCCCCACATCGATGACAACCGCTTGTGGCTTGACCATCTCTTTGCGGATAAGGTGTGGACTTCCAGCTGCTGCAACGAGAATATCGGCGCTACGGCAAAGAGCTGCTAGGTTGCGCGTTGCGCTGTGGGCGAGTGTTACTGTCGCGTTGCGCCTTTTTTTCTTTTGGACGAGAAGCGCCGCTAAAGGTTTGCCGACAATATTGCTCCGTCCGACGATCACGACATGGCGCCCTGAAGGGTCAATGTCAAATTCATCGAGTAGCGTCGTAATTCCAAGGGGAGTACAGGGAATAAACCCTGTGGTTTGACCAAGCAGCAACCGGCCGAGATTAAGTGGATGAAAGCCATCGACATCTTTTGTCGGATCGATTGTTTCGACAACAACATCTGATTGAATCGATGGAGGAAGGGGTTGTTGGACTAAAATTCCATCGATCGTCTCATCCTGGTTCCACGCTGCAATACAAGCCAACAGCTCTTCTTCCTTCGTTTGCGCGGGAAGTTGTGCTTTGATCGAGCGGATCCCCACCTCGCGGCACCGTTTTGTCTTGATGTTGACATAGGTGTGAGATGCCGGATCCTCGCCGACAAGGAGAAAAGCGAGGGCGGGCGGGCGTCCTGTGAGGTGCTCGATATCGCATTGGAGCGCTTTGTGTAAGCGAGCAGAAAGGAGGCGTCCGTCAAGTAACTTCATCGCTTCTATGTTTTTCCAAAGTCGCTTGGATATGTTTCACCGTTTGGTCGTGTAAAATGCCATTAGAGGCAAGGATTGGCCCGTGCTCAAGGAGATGAACGGGGTTGTTTGAGAAATCGGTCAGTCGTCCACCTGCTTCTTCGACAAGGAGCTTTGCTGCAGCGTAATCCCATGGATGCAAGTTAACCTCCCAAAACATATCAAGGCGGCCAGCTGCGAGATAACTTAAGTCAAGGGCAGAAGAGCCCATTTGTCGAACAGGGACGCCCATCCTAGCAAAATTCATAAAAAGTTCCAAGCAATGGAGAGGATTTTCATTCATGTTGTAGGGCGTTCCCGTCGCGATCAGCGCGCTATCGAGGACAGCTGTTTGCGTTGTTTTAAGCCTTTTCCCGTTCAGGTAAGCGCCATTCCCCTTCTCGGCGACAAAAAGCTCTTCTGTCATTGGACAATAAACGGCCGCAGCTAAAGGCTCATTTTGGAACGTCGCCGCGATGCTAACAGAAAAGAGGGGAATATGATGAACAAAGTTTGCCGTTCCATCAAGAGGGTCGATAATCCACAAAAGTCCCTCTTGAGTGCCGCCCGACTCTCCCCCTTCTTCTGCGAGAAAGCGGTGATCGGGAAAGTGGCTTTGGATCATCTCTATAATCATCTTTTCCGACTGGGTATCCATCTCGGTGACGAGATTATGGCGCCCTTGTTTCGGTTCAAAGCGAATCGGGTCACCAAAATGTTTGCGCAAAAAATGGCCTGCCCGCAGAGCGCTGAGTGTGGCGACCATCGTCAACCGAGAGCGAAGAAGGTGGGGGAGATCGATGTTTTTTCCCATCATGCTGCGGCAAAGCTCCTGACTCTTAAAGGGTGTGGATAGATAGACCGATCGCAGTTGTTATAAGACCCTTTTACGTTTAGATGGTTTGAGGAAAAAAAGAAAGTGAATCGCCCGCTTTTTCCCAACACGCCATAGAAAGGGGAGTACAAAAAAAGAAAACAGGCCGACTGCGGCGTCTATCAGTGGCAAGAAGAGAAAATCGGTGGTGATGCTATGCCACGTCAAAGGGAGAGGGCGGCGAAACAAGGGAGTCAGAAGCGTGTGGAGCAAGGTGAACGTCGCGGAAAAGAGCGCCGTGAAACAAAAAAAGCCGCTCGGCTTATCGACAAAGAAAAGGTGATAACGGGACAAAAAAACCGTCGTCAAAAAATACATCAAGGCATAAAAGCCGAGTGGGTAGTCTGCCGAAGAGAGGTCAAAGACAAGGCCCACGCCCGTCGCAAGAGCGAGCGCTGAAAAATAAGAAAAGCGGGGGAAACTAGATGCCAAAAATGGGGCGAAGAAAAAAAGATGCACTAAAAAGCTCCTTTAGACATAAATAACTGAGGAACGGTTTTTAATACGAGTAATAAATCGTAAGAAAAGCTCTTTTTCTTGATATAAGAGCAGTCGAGAGCGATCCGCGTTTGATAGGGAAGGTGGCTTCGCCCTGAGACCTGCCAAATTCCCGTCATGCCTGGCTTAACCGAAAGAAGGGTAGCGGCGCGGCGTTGCAAAACACCTTCTC
>CAYTIT010000017.1:0-13102 GCA_964437975.1 uncultured bacterium | reverse complement strand
TTTATCTAAATAGAGCCAAATTATAGCATTAAATATTTTAGTTGGATAGGTTCATAGCTGTGGTGTTTCGTTCTTATTCTTATTTTTATCTAGACTTAAAATAAGGGAAAATAGTATAAAAACTATTTTTAAAAATAAAATTTAAGTATTTTTCTATGTTCAATAATGTGGAAGAGCTAATAAACAGTGGGCACCGAATCAATTATTATTTTGCAATAAGCGCGGTGACGCGAGAGGTGCAGTCTAATGAGAATATGTCGTTTATACAGTTTACGCTACCTCTACAGGGCTTGTTGGATTTCCACCAAACACAAGTAGAAAAGAGCGCTGACTGTAATAAATACCAAGTGATAGGAAAAACAATACGCACACTTTCTTGCTGGGAACGCATTGGAAGGATCGCATTAGGGATTATCCTTACTTTATGCACTATGTTTATGGGGCTATTTTCAAGTGACATAAGGGGGCTGTTTAGCAACAGCCAAGAAACTTATGTAGCTCTCTATCTTGAATGAAACCTCCGACCCCTAAGAAGGTGGTCTTAGCGCTTTTCCTCTCTCCTCCCTTTTTTCTTCCTTTGAGACAAAAATCTGCATCCAACACAAAAGAATGGGGCTAACAGAGCCATTTTCTGTGAGGGTCTTGGTGGCTAGAGCGACTAGGAAAGGGTAAAGAGAGGGGGTCAGTGGGGGAAAAACTGCGCAAACAAAGTGTCGAGAGAGTGGGCAAGAGGCTGGGGAAGGGCAAGCGGTTGAAGGACAGCAAAGAGGCGGGTGTCGGCAAGGGTCGAAAGGAGCGCCCACTCTTTTTGAGAGAAAGAGAGGGCTTCAGGTGAAGAACAAGGAGCACACAAACTCTCTCCACCTTGTAGCTTTTCGCTGCTGCGCTTCGTGCAGCGCAAACACCTTGATGAGATCGACAAAAGTCCTTCGTGTTTTAGGAGCTTGAGCATAAAGCTAGCGCGGAGGGTTTCAGGGAAGACCATCTGCGGAAGTTGGCGCAGCGAAAAAAGAAGAAGCTGATAAAGACGAGGAGAGGGTTTCCCTTGCAGTTGAGAAGTGAGGATCAGCCGTACCATGGCCCCCGCTTCGCGTAAAAAGGCGTATTTCTCGCGCAAAGAGAGGTGGAGATCTAGGGCGTGACCATCGATAAGGCGGTAAAGAGACGAGCGTTTGATGTGATAGGTGAAATGAGCGCGGCACAGAGGGGTTGTTAAGTGAACAAGGGGACTTTTTTTGGCGCTCACTTGCTTGGCAATCAGACGAATGATGCCCGAGTGGGGGGTTAAAATAGAAATAATACGGCTCGATTCGCGGTAAGCGAGTGTTTGAAGGACGATCCCTTCTTCTTGTTTTTCAATCACAAAAGGATGCTCACGTTGCGTCTACCCAAGAAGCAGGTTGTTGCCTTTGCCATCATCTCCCTCTTGTTTGCCGGCTGCTTCGCCAATAACAAAGAGAGAGCTGCCGTTGGCACAACTCCCGCTTTTCTTGGATCACGATCGGTATAAAAGGACAAATTTCACCCAAATTAGGGATTTTGTATCCGTCTATCTAGAAAAGAATTCTCCTTTTTCGCTATATTTTTCGCAAATACTGAGCACCGATAGCTCAATTGGATAGAGTACCTGACTTCGGATCAGGTGGTTAGAGGTTCGAGTCCTCTTCGGTGCGATTGAAGTTCAGACATGATTGCGATCTGAGGCAGGAGGTTTTTCTTCCGCATGAACAAGAGCCCAGACGCGATCTTGGCCAATATAATGGCGCTGGTTGAAGAGTTCGTCGACGGCCTGTGTGACTCCAGGCAGATTCGGGTCGTGGTAATTGTGTCCTGAAAGAATAGCGCGGGGGCTCAGCTTGGGCAAGTAGGTGAGAATAGTCGATTTGACAGCGTCATAAGCGTGGTTGGCGTCAATAAAGACCAGGTCGAGGTTATTAGGAAGAATAGGCGCTGCTTGGTGGGCTGTTGCCCGCACAAGTGTCACGTGGGGGTCATGGCGAAACAAGGCATGGACTTCGGATAAGGCTTCGCGGTAAAGGGCGGGATCAGCGGCAACAGCGCCTCCTGTGGTTAGGTAGGTGGGATCGGGGTACCACGGATCGACGAGATAAAGGTGCGCATCGGGAAAAAGAACGCGGAGCTTTTTTGCGTTTTTCCCCCTAAACACGCCGATTTCAACGATTGTTTTTATATCGATGGCATGCAGAAGTGCCAGCGCTTTGAGGTAGCAAGCGCGATGACGCTCTTTGAAAAGGTGGTTTAACATCGAAGGCAAAGAAAGCATCGTCAACGCCGATGGGAAAAGATTCAGGAGATATATCTTACCATTGCCTGGAAAAAACCTGGGATCCCAAAATGATCTATGGCAAGATTTTTTCACACAATCTGGGTTTTCTAGACGCGATGGAGAGAAAGAATCGCTGGAATTTTTTGCTTTGGCGCTCTATTCTATCAATCACAGTAAAGAAATAAGTGAGAGGTGAGTGTCATGATGACAGAAGCTGCTGAAGACCGCGATTACAATCTCGTTATTCTTGGTAAAGGAACCGAGGTCACTCGGCCCATGCATGAGTACATTGAGGGGAAAGTGGGTAAAATCGAAAAACTAACGCCCCATATTCTCGATGTTCACGTGCGGATTGAAGTGCAGAAGTTGAACCATTCAGTCGATATTGTCATGAAATTTTCCCACTTTAAAGTGAAGGTGGGCGCTGTTTTAGACAATATGTATGCGGCAATTGACAAAGCGTTTCATCGCCTCGATGCCAAGCTCCGCAAGTGGAAAGACCGCATTCAAGATTACCACGCCAAAGGGGTTGCCGTCACCGAGATGGAAATCAATGTTCTCGAAGGGCAACAAGAAGACCTCGCACAGATTGATCGGGACATTATCGACGCTAACAATAGCACACTGGAAATCGATTATACACTTCCGAAAGTGGTAAAAAAGAAAAAGCGGCCGTTAAAGACATTGACTTTGGAAGAAGCGGTGATGAAGATGGAACTCTCTGGAGACCACTTCCTTATTTACCGTTCGGAAGAAGATCAAGGACTTAAGGTGCTTTATCGTCGGCGCGATAATGGCTATGGAGTGGTGTCGCCTGAGTGAGACCTGAAGAGCGGCTTAGACAAGAGCTTTTGCGACAAATGGTCGACGAGTTGGGGTATCCTAAAGGGCTTATTGTGGTCGAAAAAGAGCTCAAGCACTTTACCTCAAAAGAAGCTCCAAAGCGGCGGATCGACATCTTGTGTTTTGATCGCGCCATGCACCCGTTGTTGCTGATAGAATGTAAAGCGCAGGCAATTGATGAAAAAGCCGTGACCCAAGTGGTCGGCTACAATGCTTTGATCGGCGCTCCACTTCTTGGGTTGGCTCAGCCGGGAGCTATCCTCCTAGGTTGGAAAAAAAGAGGAGAAGGGTGTTACGCGTGGCGCTCAACCCTCCCTCTATTTGATGAGCTGTTGCAATGGAAACAGTAAAAGACACTCGATTGGCAGCGAATCTGGCAGCTCTTAGCAACACTCGCCCCCACCTTGCTTTGCAAGTCCAACTTGAAGACAAGCGTCAAGTCATGACGCCAGCAGTTCGTCCAGCTTGTGACTGGAAAGAGCTCGAAGCCATTGAGCTGCTTTACCTCTTTGGCTGGGGGCAAAAAAAAGATGTCGCTGCTTTTGTCGAGTGGGCTACTGGTCAAACGCACCGAAGGTTGGTTTTACTTATCCCTTCTGTTGCGCACTTTGCTGCTATTCTAGAAAAGAGTGACTGGACGCCGCTCTTGAGGTGCGACCAAGTCGATTTTTTTCTCAATGACGAGTCGATTCACGAAGTCATTTGGCAAGCGGTGTATCGCCGCACCCTTTTTCTCAACCTCGCCGAGCCTCAAAAAGAGCTGCACTGTCAAGGCGAAGCTGTGCGCCAAGAGCTCGCTTCTCTCACTTGGGAAGGTGAAGGCGCTCTCGCTGCAGTCGGCGATTTTGGCCTTGCATCTTTTGACAACCTGCACTGCAACTTGCACAACGTAAAAAATCTTGTGACGGCAGAGGCTCTTAAGGGGCGTTTTGCTAAGGTCCCCGCTGTCATTTGTGGCGCCGGCCCTTCGCTCGAAAAAGAGTTGGACACGTTAAAAACAGCCACAGGCCAAGCACTTATTTTTGCCGCTGGTTCGGCTCTTAGTTGTTTGGAGCGCGGCGGCGTGAGACCCCATTTTGCAGCGATGCTCGATCCCGAAGTGCCTCTTCAGCGCAGTCAACGCCAAAGTAGTTGGATGGTGCCCCTTTTATGCCAATTGCAAGTGACAAGCTCTTTGTTTGAGGCATTCGAAGGGCAAAAAATTGTTTTCGGTGCGCATAAAACAGCGTTGATGCACGAGGAGGTGTTAAACGGAGCGGGGTTAAGGGTGCGCCCCTTTGAAGCTGGATGGCACGCGTTAAATTTTGCTACGCACTGCGCCTACTGGTTGGGGTGTTCGCCGCTGATTTTTGTTGGAATGGAAAGTGCAACAGACGGCAACGCGATGTATGCTGCGGGAGCGAGCTACCCCGATGAGTCAGAAAAAAGCAGGCGCGTCGATCACATTCCCTGTGTCGATCAAACGGGTAAGCAGGTCTTGTCACGCCCTGATTTTTTGCTGGGAAAAAAGTGGTTAGAAGCCTTTGCACAAGAACATCGAGATGTGGGGTGGATCAATGCGACACAAGGCGGGCTTGCCTATGAAGGGATCAAGGAGATGGCGCTGCGTGCGGCTTTAGCTTCTTGCTCTATGCGCCAGCGCGATCTACAAGGGGAGGTGCACACCGCGCTCGCTGCGCAGGTCTGTGCGGCAGTTGACCACCGAGGCATCGCCCACACAGTTGCCATGCTTAAGCAAAGCGCTGAGCAGTGTTTAACGTGCGCAGCTGAGTGGCTCGAAGGAGATCGGGGGCATCAACTGGTCGCCTACCTCGAATTGGAAGATGAGCCTTTTTACCGCAAGGTGCTTGCTCCACTTTGGGAGGTGTGGCGCCATCTGTTGCAGCGCGGGGAAGTGGTCGCGGCGATGAAAAACACGTCGCTAGAATGCCAGCTTCAAGAAATCATTTTTTTTAAACGGGTATGCGCTGATTATCTGGCATTATTTGCGCGGCTCGAACGTCGAACCCAACATGGATCTAACATTTAGGAGGGTAACATGGCTAAAGAGTATGACTTTGACGGAACATCTTTGCGCATTGTCGATCCAGAGCTCGGCATTGCTATTCAAGAGAGATTTGAGCCGCGCAAACTTCCCCCCTTCCACCAACTAGACAACGATCCAGATGTCGCGATTGACCGAAGTGGTGGCGACGAAGAAATCAGTGCGGGATTTCGCAGTGAGAAGGGGTTAGAAGGTGAGTGGAAGTGCTTTACGCCTGCAGGCCAAATTAAAGGAGAGTGCACCTATAGAGAAGGAGTTTTGCATGGGCCCTCTCGCCTTTACCATAAAAATGGACAATGTTTATCAGAAAGTTGGTTTTATTGTGGGTTGCAGCACGGTCAAACGGCGCGCTACAACCGGCGCGGGGCTTTACTTGCTGTTGAGCGGTATGTCGCAGGGAAACGAGAAGGAAGTCAAGTGTATTACTATCCAGATGGAACGCTCAAAACAACGCTAGAATACAAAGAGGGGAAACTCGAAGGTGCTGCGCACCTTTTTTGGGCCGATGGAACGCAAAAAAGGAGCGCTTCTTTTCAAAACGGTCAACGTGAAGGGTGGGACCGCATCTGGGGCCAAGCGGGTGCGTTGCTGAGCGAAGGAGAGTACAAAGAGGGGAATCCCGTTGGGAGGCATCGATGTTGGCACGATAATGGCACCCTTTTGTCGATGCGCAGCTATCACACGCCAGAGACATTCGATGAATGGGAGTGGGATGAAGAAGGTCAACCTCTTTGCGCAATCACCTTTGACGCTACGCACCGTGTTGTCGAAAAACGGTGGGAAGAAGGAAAAGAGCGTGTGCGCCATGGCAAATGGGTTGCGGGGAAAGTGGAATGGGATGAGAGAGCCCAATGAAAATAAAATTTTTGTTTTAAAAAAAAAGAAATATCCTTAAACTCTTTTCATTCAACAACTTAGTCGAAAATGTAAAGGAGTTAAGCCATGGGCATGACAGAGATAAGTGAAGCACTGACAACCTATTTTAGTACGGGCGATGTCGATCATCCAGGTAGCGAGACTGAACAGGCTGTGGATGAGGTAGGACAATTAGTACTGACAAAGGAGGCAGGGCAACACGAGCCACGAGATATCCAAAGTCGGTCTCTGTTAGTGACAGCGCAAGAGGGAGCGGGGCTTCCTTATCTTAATGATTTGCCATTCGAACTCAAGTGCCTTGGCGTTTCCGATGAAGCACGCCACTCCCTACGACAGCTGATTGATAGAGCTAAAAACCCCGCTAAGTATCTTGCCCAAGGTATTCGAGAACCGCTCGCCTTATTGCTGCATCAAGAGTCTAGTAATTTCTTGGCTAACATGGTGAGATTGGGCATCAAGCATGAAGAGTGTGTGCTCAGTCAATTCGAAAGTCTTGTCCGGCTGATGGCGCGCGAAGCTGGCGTTCCCTTTTTTGAATTAGATGAAACGCCTACCTCATGGGAAAAAGACGAAGCATGTTTCATTTTTGTCAATGAACCAGGGCCCTTTGAGATGGAAGACATGAATCGGATTTTAAAGCGGAATCCCCGCGCTCTTTTTGTGATAGCAACAACTCAAATCGGGCTGTTTGCAGAGGGTTATCCTTTTATCTTTGAACGTATGCCTGAAAAAGTCACGATCACCCCGCCGCCGCCGTTGTCGGCGAGCGAAGCGCGTCATATTTTTACCGCATTAGAGCAAGAGAAAAAGTGGATATTTTCTTCAGAGGAACTGTGTCAGCAGACAGCGCATATGTGCGAAGAGTTGAAATTAAACTACCTTCAAGTCAAGGGGCTTATCCAAAGAGCCATGTGCACGGCTATTTTTAATGGTCGCCAAGCTATCAGTGTGGAAGAGATAAAAAGTAGTCTCAACAGTTTGTGTTTACTCAGCGTTGCAGACGAGGATGACGAAGCCGAACAACTGTTCAATTTAGGAGACTTTTTTGGTAGCTCAGAGGTGGACTCATTTGACCGGTTTTCGCGCATTGAATTTTTTCCCTATCCAGCTGAAAAAATTCAGGTTGGCTTTGATGATGTCATCGGAGCTGAAGATGCAAAAAAAGCTTTAAAGGGAGTGGCTAGCTATCTTCAAGACCCCACACCTTTTGAAAAAATGGGGGCAAAACTTCCCACAGGTATTTTGCTGCAGGGCCCTCCCGGAGTCGGGAAAACGCTTCTTGCCCGCGCGGCGGCAAAAGAAGCCCATGCCACATTTTTTAGTGTCAACGCGACAGAGCTTGAAAGCCCTTTTGTGGGGCTTGCTGGAACTGCAGTTCGTCAACTTTTTGAAACAGCGAAAGAACATGCCCCTGCGGTGATTTTTATTGATGAAATTGATGCTTTAGGGGCAAGAAACCAAAGCATGAACGCGCATCACGAGCTGGTCAATGCTTTACTTTCCGCGCTCGATGGTTTCGAAACCAATGAAAGAGTGGTTGTGATTGGAGCGACAAATCGGATCGAGTTAATTGATGGCGCATTGTTGCGCCCGGGGCGCTTTGATGAAAGAATTGTTGTGAACTACCCGACTGTCAAAGAGCGAGAACAGCTCCTTATCCATTATAGCCACAACCACCCGATGGATTCCGACATCGATTTTGCCCGGTTAGCGCGGCAGCTTTATGGTGCCACAGGAGCTGCCATCGCCAGTGGGTACCAAATGGCCGCCCGCAACGCCGTCTTAGAAGGGAAAGAGCTGATTACAGAAGGGGGATTAAGAGAGTCAATTAAAGATGTCCTCTTTGGTATTGATACGCACACGAGAAAGCGGACAGAAGAAGAGCGCAAAAAAATCGCTTATCACGAAGCGGGCCACGCTGTTATCGCCAAGTTTGCCCTCGACTATCCCTATTCACCTTCTGAAATTTCGATTATTCAAGAAAGGGGGAATCACGGTGTTGTCATAACGTATGATGACGAGGGGATCAATGGATTAAGTTCGGAAAAAGAGCTTTGTGATCGGATTGCCTTCGGGTTAGCTGGACGAGTCGCAGAAAAGCTCGTAGCGGACGGAGCGCGATCTGTCGGCGCTTTTTCAGACTTGAGCACAGTCAATGAGATTGCAAAAAATATGGTGATGAGGTGGGGAATGTCTTCGCTTGGCAATGTGACAGGTGAGAAAATGACGCCACTTTTTGAAGAAGAAGTGAAAAAAATTATCGATACTCAGACAAAGCGGACCCACGAGCTCGTTGAGAAATATGAGCCCTATATTGTCGCTCTCGCCGAAACCCTACTCAAAAAAGAGCGCATCGAGGAAAATGATCTCCACTTTATCCTTCAGCTCAGTCCCGAAGAGCTCGAAGCATTTGCGCAAGCGGGCTATACCCTTCCTTCCGAGATCGAGCCACACAAGGAGGTAAGTGTAGGGTAGGTTTAACAATAGAACGGAGGCGTTATCAAGACAGTTGCAGACCAAATCGAGGTGCTAGCCGAGCGCTATCCCCAGCTGGCTTTTTTGTTGCAAGTAGGCGATGAGAATCCCTTGTCGATGTTGCCCAAACGTGGAGCTGGCGATGATGGGGCGCGGTTGCCCTCCTTAGCGCAGTGTGAAGGGCTCGAGGTCATCTATGTTTATGGGCTAGGTCAAGGCGACGCTTACGCTCACTTTTCCCCTTATCTCAAAGCTCATCCGCGCGCGCAGCTTGTTGTCATTGAAGACAATTTAGCTGCGCTGCGCCTTTTCTTGACGGCGCACCAGGCCAAAAAAAGTTTAGCCGATCCGCGGTTCCACTTGCGCTTTTTTTTTGACTATGCCGACATCGAGGGGTTTGCCGCTAGTTGCGCGGCTGACTTTCCCGTTGAACACATCGACGTCTTCATATTGTCTTCTTACAAGCAACACAAGCGCACCCGGTTTTACCACATGAAGGAAGCGCTTTATCGCGCGACAACCGTTGAACATGCACTCCTTGTCGAGGGGATGCACTATCACCTGCTGGCAAAAAATTTTTTCCCGAACTACTTTCACTTTGCTCGCGCCTCGTCGGCAAACAACTTTCGCGGCGCTTTTGCTCAAGTGCCTGCAATCATTTGTGGTGCGGGGCCGTCATTAGAAGATGAGATCGAAAATGTGCGCGCGTTAGAGCAGCGGGCGCTGATCATTGCAGGGGGCTCGGCCATTACGGCGCTAAGTCGCCGGGGAATTTGCCCGCATATGGCGGTGGCGATTGATCCCAATAGAGAAGAAGAGGTCCGTTTTCGCGATAGTGTGGCGTTTGAAGTCCCTCTTTTCTACGTCAACCGAGTGCACCCGGGCATTTTTGCGACCTGTCATGGTCCTCTCGGGTACCTTCACACTCTCGTCGGTGGACCAGCAGAGATGTGGATGGAAAAAAAACTTGGCATCGCTCCGCCCCGGTTTGAAACGACATGTGATCTCGAAGCGCTCTCAGTGACGACAACAGCGATTGAGCTTGCCTATGCGATGGGGTGCAGCCCCATTATTTTAGTTGGAGTTGATCTCGCCTTGACCGACCAGGCCGCTTACGTTCAAGGCGTTGTTGCAACGCCAAAAACATCACTTAAAGCGCGTCAACGCGAAACGCGCGTTTCCGAGCGGTTATTAAGGCGCAAGGGGCGCCTTGGAAAGCCAGTCTATACGCTCGTCAAGTGGGTGATGGAGGCAGGGGCTATTGCGCGCTTTGCCGCGCGTGCGCGCGATGCGGTCTGGATCAATGCAACAGCAGGTGGGCTCGGCTTTGAGGGGATTCCCTATCACTCTTTAAGTGAGCTTTCGTGGGCGCATCACAGCGATCTGCGTGGAAAACTAAGTGCTTTGCTCGAAGAAAATCGGTTTGATGTGACCGAAAAAGAGGTCGCTACCGCGCTTTTAGAATTGAAACAAAGTATGCACCAAGCGCTAAGCTATGCGGAATTGGCGCTACAAGAGCTCAAAAAGGACACAGCAACAGGGGGAGATCCGGAAACAGGGCGCCTTGTCTTCGCTTGGCTCGAGCTCGAAGAGCTCGATGCTTATCAAGCGCTTCTCAAGCCAGCAGTGCTTTCACTTGAGCGCACCTTTGCGGCGCAGGCTAAGAGTGATGGCATGAGCAAAAGGCGCATGTTAGAAGATAAGTGGCGCTCACTTCACCACCTTGCTCGTTTCTATCTCGACCGTTTTGCCTCTATTGACCTATGAATGTGTGATCGGTATATAATGGGGAATAGATCCATCACGCGTAGGATAGGCAGCTAGTGAAAAAAGTATGGTTTTATAAAAAAGACGATCAGAAAGAAGGGCCTGTTGCGCGCGATGAGATTGAACATCTACTTGCAACAGGTGCAATTGATGAAACGACCCTTGTTTGGACAGAGTCATTAGGTCGCTGGGTTGCCATTTCAGAGCTCGAACATTTTCACTTTAATGCGCTTGATGTCACGCCGACGGTGACAGTCGAAAAGGCTGTGCATTACGAGCGGGAAACGGACGAGGGATCTCGCAGACCGCGCCCTTGGGTGCGCTATTGGGCGCGCATGGCCGATTACGCGCTGTTTTCTGCGGCATTAACCTTTGGAATGTCCCTTGCAGCCCCGATCACGTACATGAAGCAGCTTGACTTGCTCGTGCAATCGAAGTTTTGGACAGTGACGATTTTATTTTTGTGGGTGTTTGTCGAAACGGTACTTTTAGTCACATGGGGAACAACGCCTGGCAAATGGCTTTTAAAAGTCAAGTTGCGCAGTGAAGGTGGGAAAAAGCTCTCGTTTGGTGACGCCATCAACCGGAGTTTTTCTGTATGGTGGCTTGGGCTCGGCATTGGGATTCCTTTGATCTCTTTTGTGACATTGATTGTCGCCGCCGTTAAACTCTCGAATACGGGGATGACGTCGTGGGACCGGAGGGGAAATTATACAGTGGTCCATGAAAATATCGGTGCAACGCGTACCATTTTCTTTATTTTGCTCTTTGTCATTTTGGGCGTGATGGCTTTTTCAACATTCTCGTATGGGGTGGTGGGGCAATGACGCATTCCGACGGCTTGAGGGCGTTGTTGCGATCCTGACACATGCGCGCGAGCACAACCTAGGAGAAGAAGTGAGGTGTTCTATCATTCCTACGCTTGAAGATAACTATGCCTATCTCGTTTCTTGGGCGGGAGAAGCGTTGGTTGTCGACCCGGGCGAAGCAGCTCCTGTCTTGGCTGAGTTAAAAAAAAGCAAACTGAGTCTTAAGTGCATTTTGCTAACCCACCACCATCAAGATCACATAGGTGGGGTGAAAGAAGTTAAAAACACAACTCAAAGCGCGCTGATTGGACCCGACGATGCTCGGCTAGGGGATCTCGACAGAAAAGTGGGGGATCACGAAGAAGTCCTTCTCGGTCCTGTGGCGATAGAGGTAGTGGCAACGCCGGGCCACACCGCATCGCATCTGGCGTACTATGTGCGCGACCAAAAATTTCTCTTTAGTGGCGATACGCTCTTTGCTGGCGGGTGTGGGCGCCTCTTTGAGGGGACGCCAAAGGACATGTGGGAATCTTTGCAGCGTTTGCGCGCTCTTCCCGATGAGACCTTGCTCTACCCCGGGCATGAATACACCCAACACAACTTAGCCTTTGCTTTAAGTGTTGAACCCCACTCTCAAGCGATCAAAGCGCGGATGGCCTATGTTGAAAAGCAAAGAAACGACAGAAAGCCGACAGTTCCCTCAACGCTTGGCGAAGAGAAAAAGACAAACCCCTTTTTGCGTGCCGACGATGAAAAGCTGCAGCAAGCGCTCGGCATGAAGGGAGACGATCCAGTCGCAGTTTTTACCGCGCTGCGCAAAGCTAAAGATGCTTTTTAACTCAAGGAGAAGGGGCAACCACCCAAACAAACGTGTTCGGCATATTTGGAACAGCTGTCTCATCGATGACGGAGCAACCTGCATCGGCAAAAACTTTCCTAGTTTCTTGATAATTTCTAGGAGTGATTCCTTGAAGGCCGTGCACGTAGTCAAAACCAGGCATAATCGAAGGGCAATCTTCGGACATGGAAACCATATCTGCAATAAGCAAGTACTGTAATCTAGGAAAATGTCTACGAAGTGACTGCAAAAATCTCATGCAAGACGTCTTGGGAGTTAGATCATGAAAAACCATATTCATCATTGCAACAGTAACGTCTTCCCAAACTTCATGCAAATGGGTAATATCCCCTTTAATGATTTCAACAAAAGAATTTTTTTTAGCAAATTCTTCATTTGCTTTGATAACCGATGGGTCTTTCTCGATACCTAACCCTTGAATACCTAGTTGGGTACATATTTCGATAAGCTTCTTAGCCGTGCCGCACCCAAGATCACATAGGGTTCCTTTGGGTTGAATTTGCTGAAAAATGCGCAGAATAAGGGGGTCTAAGTCATCTAATCCAAAATCAACAGATGATGCAGCTATAGCAGAAAAATCAATATCAGAGTCCATCCAAGAAGCTGGATGATTGAGTAAATGATATTGATTTGCCAAAAGGTTTCTATATCCTACAAGGGGAAGGACGATAGAACCAATATGGTTTCCCAAATTTTTTCCAAGAGGGGTTAGATAATATTCTCCGCCATCAAAAACAACCACCTCTACACTAGTAAGTGTAGCAAGAGCCGCGCGGATTAAGCTGGGGTTGTTATAAAGTTGGAGGCTTTTTTCTTGGATTTTCTTACCTGTTAACATGATATCTAAAATGCCTGACGACTTAAGTAAGCAAAGAGCGTGACAAGAAAGTCCTTTAGACAAAAAGTCTAAGTGGCTTGGAAGGGTTGGTGCCGATCGTTTTGTTGAGGCGCGAGCATGAGCATTGGTCTTATTGGGTTTTTCTTTATTTTTTTTTACTTTCATCTAATTTTTCCTATAGATATACCGATCGTTCTTCAAGAAGCGGGTTATTGCCTGTGCCATCATCCCCCTTTGGTTTATTGGCTGCTTCGCCGCTAAAAAATTTGGATAAGCAAGATGACCAAAAACGCGTTCACTAAAG
>CAYTIT010000016.1:0-13194 GCA_964437975.1 uncultured bacterium | reverse complement strand
TTGAACGTCGATGTGGGTCCCTATCGCTTTTGTTAAAACATTTTTATATAAAGAAGGTTTTTGAGGCAGGGCTTTTCCTTGGGAGAGCAACGCATTTTTAAGAGAATGGTCGACAGTGAGCTGCTCGAGCTTACCTTCGCGGAGCCGATAAATGCGGCTATCGCCGACATGAGCATAGATCAGCGCGCGCTGGTGGAAAAGAAGGCTACATAATGTCGTCCCCATTCCCTCGCAGGCTTTTTGCGCTTGCCCCATTTGATAAACCCAACGGTTTGCTGACTCAATGCTTTTTTTCGAAGCAGAGGAAATGTCCTGTGATGTTAATCCCGACATGTGCGAGTTAAAAAAGCGCTCAATAAAAAGGCATGCAGCTTGAACAGCTTCTTTAGCGGCGATTTCGCCGGCGTTATGGCCTCCCATCCCATCGGCAAGGATAAAAAAACCATGTTCTTGAAGTGACGACCACACATCTTCGTTGTTGACCCGAACGAGGCCAACGTCAGAAAAACCGTGTGTTGTCAACGTGAAAGGCGTTTGTCTCATCGCCCACCTTAAGCAAAAATGATGCGCAGCCAACGGTCGTCGTTTTGGGTTGCAAGCGACGTGTTAACTACTGGTTAAAAGAATACGCATAACATTTACTGAATTGAATGTCATGTGCAAAGCAATCGGAGCGAGCAAAGAGCGCTTTTTTTCATAGACCAACCCAAGGTAGAGAGAAAAGACAAAGAGCGCGCAAACAAGAGGAACGTTTCCCCACCCTTGACGGGGATTCATATGGAGAAGGGCAAAAAGAAAAGAAGACAAAAGCAGAGCGTATTTAAAAGGCATTTTCCGCTTGAAGCCATTGTACAAAAGGGCGCGAAAAATGGCTTCTTCAAAAATAGGCGCTGCGATGATGATGGCGCCAATCATCACGATGAGCAAACGGGGAAAAGCTTTCAGTTGCATCAAAAAAACAACGGCGGCTTGCGCAATATCAACTGTTGGAAAAAAGAGATATGTCAACAACGCGGTGGCGGCATAAACACACGCGGTTGTGGGAAAGCTGACAAGCCAGCTGACCATGCCAAAGCTCCAGCTCGACGTCAACCGCGAAGGGCCCAAGACCACTTGACGCACAACCCCTTTAGGTTGAAATAGGGCAAACAGCGTAAAGAAAATAGTCAGTGTTGCAAGAGTAAAGATGTGGGTGAGCGCGACAGTGAACAAGGGAAACGAGCTAAGATGGCGGCCAACTAAGGGAAACAACCACGTCCACAAAAATAACGCGGCCTGCCCTGAGGAAAAAAGGAGAATAAGCGCTAACATAGCGCCCATAAGCGGGCGTCGAATGAGCGGCCCATCTTGAGAAGAGGGGGGAAGTCGAAAAAAGTGGCAGCGATAGGCGATAGAAGAAGCGAGCGCAGCAAGGACGCCAAAGATCACTGCTGAACTCGCTAATTGGGCATGAAAGGCCTCCATCTTTAAACGGCTAGCGGCTTTGCGCAAGCAAGATGTACTCTTCAATGCGCTTTGAGATTTCTTTTGCCATTTGCATATGAGCTAAGCCAAGTGGAGAGAGAGTAAAGGTCGCTTTTTGCCAGTATTGGTTCCCTTTTTCTTCGAGATGTTTCAGCTCAGGCATAGAGTATTGGCGCGAAACCAGCTCTTGCAAGATGATTTGAGGCCTCTTTTTACGCACATCGAAAACGCGGATGCGGATTGTTAAGGTCAACTCGTGAGAGGGGCCGAGTTTGTCGAGAAAATGTTGACTTTCTGACTTAGGCTCGACAAAATGGTCGACAATATCGGCAAAGACAACAAACTCTTGGCCGGCAAATGTCGTTCCAATCCAATCGGGCTGTTCGGCAAAGGGGTCATGCGCTGGCGTGAGTGATGCGATCATCGCGTTGAGCTCTTCAGGAGTATTTAAGTAAAATCGCTGCGTTTTGAGTAACCGTTGCCGCATATGGTCGGTAAACTCTTCTGATAAGCTCCACCCTACTGCGGCTTCACTTCGATCAAAAACGGGAACAAGTGTGACTAGAGGTTTAGCGCGCCCGTCTTTATGGAAGCGGGTTTTTTGTTCGTAGACATCGGTGTGCGTGCATCCAGTAAAGCAGATCAGGCCTAAGAGAAAAGCTCCTATCGCCATTTGTTTGCCCCAAAAGGTTGTGTGCAAAGTGGGTCTTTTCTTCCTTTTCCACTTGGTTTTTAACGTCTCACCTCGTTCTAGCCATTTCATAATACCTCCACAGCACGGAATACCCCTTGTTTTTTAACGAGGGGAAAAAGTCCTTGTTTATTTTTCAAAAGAAAAGGTGTAACCCAAAAACCTGCGCATCATCGTCACCTTATCTCGGCTAAATGTCGCCCATCCTCACCTTGCTTATGCGATCAAGCGGTTTGTTTGCAAACGACACGCACCTAACTCCTCACAGTTTGTTTAACGACGTGTTGTTGGAGTTTTAGGGGTTGAATAGTTGGCGATTTGACTTCCGTTCTAGAGTTATGCAACCGTCTCTTGCATGGTAACAAAAAGCCCTTTTCTCTGCTAGATAGAGTGCTCGAGCGACAGCAAAATAGACCTGATAGTTGTGTCAATGGATGTGCAGGGCACTTATAACTTGAGAGTGTCACTCTTTTAGCTGTTGTCGCTTTGCTTTTAGCGCTGCAAGGTTGTTTTGACGCTCGCTGACGACAGCTTCAGGTGCATTTGCAACAAAAGCTTTGTTCGCGAGTTGATGTTCGAGCGCAGCAATGGCCTTGTCCACTTTAACGCACTCTTTAGCCCGGCGCTCTTTTTCCTTTTCTTTGAGTTCGGCGGGCAGGGGAAGGATTAACTTAAGATCGCGCACCATTGTCGAGGATGAAAATCCTTGTGGGAGCGCTGTAGGGTTGACAATCACCGCATTCAGGGGGGCTAAAGATTGAAGTAAAGGGGTGTGTTTGACGATCAAGCCGGTAGATGAGGTGTTGCCAGTCACAATAAGGTCGGAGGCGATGTGTCGAGGAAGTTGCATGTCGGCGCGGATCTGGCGCACAGCGTGAATCACTTCGCGGATAAAGGCAAAATCGCGCTCAACTGCTGGATTGATATCTTGTTGAACGATGATGTTGGGATACGCAGCGACGGCACAAGAAGGGGCGTTCAGAGCATGTAGCGTGGCTTGCGTATAAGGGTCAGGGCCACTTTTCGGACATTGAGGAAAGCAGGTTTTTACTTTGTGCACGAGCTCTTCGGTAATAAAAGGGGCGATAGGATGAAGAAGGAGAAGGGCTTGGACGAGCACAGTGAGCATCAGTTTTTGCTTGTTTTCGCGCTCTTTTTCTGTTCCCCTTTTTTTGGTAAGAAGGGGTTTTGCAATCTCGACATAATAAGCGCAAAATTCGTCCCAAAAAAAAGTATAGCTGTCGAGGGCGAAGCGGTCAAAAGCGTAGTGAGCTAAATGGTCATTTGCCTTGTGAATTGTCCGGTTAAGCGCTGAGAGCATCCACTTGTCTTCTAAAGAAAGGAGCGCCATGTCGATGCCGTTTGCGAGCTGGTCAGAAGAAAGTGACACATTCATTAAGACAAACCGAGTGCCATTCCAAATCTTGTTGGTGAAGTTGCGAAATTCTTCGAAACGCCTCCTGTCAAGGTCAATTTGATGCCCTGAGGTAGCGCTCGCTGCGAGAGCCATCCGAACAGCATCTGTTCCATACAGATCGATCATTTCCAAGGGGTCGATCACATTTCCCTTTGATTTGGACATTTTTTCCCATTTGGCCTCGACTCCGCTGGGAAGGGGAGCGCCGAGATCGTAGTTTTTTTTCTCTTCAGCCGAAGCGTAAAGAACGCCTCCCTCTTTTCCTTTGGAAAAGTAAGATTTTCCATAGACAAGCCCTTGTAAAGAGACCTCTTTGAAGGGGACAGCACCCATTGCATACTCGCCCATCATGATCATCCGGGCGACCCAGAAAAAAAGGATGTCGTGTCCTGTCATTAAAGTTGCATTCGGGTAAAAAGTGGCAAGTTCGCGGGTTTGATGGGGCCATCCTAGAGTGCTAAATGGCCAAAGAGCAGAAGAAAACCAGGTGTCGAGAACATCGTCATCTTGGTTCCAACTTTCTGGATCAGCAGCGACTTCAGGTGGCCTTCCTTGGCCGGCGTAGCAAAGGACCTTGTTGGGGTCGTCTCGATGGTACCAAATAGGAATCCGGTGCCCCCACCACAGTTGCCTTGAAATGCACCAGTCGCGCAGATTGTCGATCCAGTGAAAATAGGTGCTTTCCCACTGTTTGGGCAAGAGCTTGACTTTTCCCTCTTTAACAGCCGCAATCAGCGCTTGTTTAAAAGGGGCCATCCGGATAAACCACTGTTTAGAAAGATAGGGTTGAATGATCGCCTTAGAGCGGTAAGAGATACCGACGCGGTGGCGGTAGGGCTCGACTTTTTCAAGCAATCCGATCTCTTTCATCCGCGCTACGATGTGGCGCCGCGCTTCTTCAACAGAAAGGCCTTCGTACTCGAGGCCATTTTCGTTGAGCGTCGCATCGGGGTTAAGGAGATTGATCGAGGGAAGGTTGTGGCGCTTTCCCATTTCATAGTCGTTCGGATCGTGGGCAGGGGTAATTTTTACAACCCCCGTTCCAAAGTCGGGGTCGACAGCGTGATCGGCAATAATGGGAAGCGATCGGTTGACAATAGGCAAAAGGACGCGCTTACCAACTAAAGCATGGGCCCGCTTATCTTTTGGTGAAAGGGCAACGGCCACATCGCCGAGCATGGTTTCTGGTCTTGTTGTCGCTAAAGTAAGGTGGCCCTCGCCTTCTTCAAAAGGGTAATTGAAGTACCACAAATGACCTTCTTTTTCTTCGTATTCGACTTCGTCATCGGCAAGAGCAGTTTGCGTGAGGGGATCCCAATTGACGAGGTAGTGGCCGCGATAAATGAGCCCATCATCGAACATTTTTTTAAAAAGGGTCCGCACAGCAAGACTGACCTCTTCATCCATGGTAAAGCGTTGCCGCATCCAATCGCACGAGCAGCCGAGCCGTTTAAGTTGGTCGACGATCTGAGTGCCACGCTCTTCTTTCCAGGCAAAGACCCGTTGAACAAAAGCCTCGCGGCTCATATCCGTTCGGCGCTTGCCTTCTGTTGCCATCAGGTGGCGTTCGACAACAGTTTGCGTCGAAATCCCCGCATGGTCAAGGCCTGGAATCCACAAAACTTCGTCGCCGCTCATCCGTCGCCACCGCGCCATCACATCTTGAAGTGTATCAATCAGGGCATGTCCCATGTGAAGGGCCCCTGTGACATTGGGAGGTGGCAAAACAAAACAGTAGCGGGGCTTGGAAGAGCTCGGGTCTGCGTGGAAGCAACCTTTTGCTAACCAAAAATCGTACCATTTTTGTTCGGTGAGTTCGGGTTGGTAGTGTTTGGGTAAATCGTCCATAAAAAGCAATTGAAACGTAGACTGAAAAAACTATAGCGGATTGCAGGGGTTGTTGACAAATCTCGAGCAGATCATGCACACATCTAAAATATTAGCATACGCACAACTTTTTTTTAGACTGAGCGAGCTTAGAAAGGGGCGTCTCTTTCTGATTGGCTCGAGCCGTTTCAACAGCCCAAACTAGGTCGTCGAATAGAACATCGGCCATGCCGCGAGAACATGTTTGTTTGCACACGATGCGCAATAGATCGACACTTTCGGCATGCGGAGGCAGACTGAACGCGGGGACTGTCCACCCTCGTTGGGCGAGTGATATGTGTGTTCCACCGATTGGTTGACATGATCGGCGTTGCCATTTTTTAAAACAATCTTACATTTTTTTCCCTACACCGATGGCGATGCTTCGATGATGATCGGCAGAGCTAGAGAAAATTGAGAGGGATACGCGTCGCTACTTGCTCTTCTTGGATGCGCTTTTCATAAGTATGAGACAAGGCGCTTTGCCCCAAGCAGTGAAAATAAAGCGCAAGTTGCCTATATAGGGCAATTTTTTCACAGGAAAAAGCGTGAGGCATCCATGTTGTTTCAAGTTGATGTTGGTCGAAAAGGTAGTAACTTAAAAGAGCGGGTGTAGGAGGATAGCGTTTATCAAATGTCGGTGCGAGGTGAGCTTTTGCAGCCTCTTCACCTTCTGTTAGGGCAAGGTAACATCCGTAAAGAAAGTAAGTCGGCGAGCGGTAGTTTGTTTTTTGAGAAAAATCGGTCTGAAGAAGTCGGGTTGCTTCACCTTTGTTCCGCGTTAAAAGTGCAGCCCAAAAATGAAGAGGAACGAGATCGGGATGAGCAAGGCGTTCAAACAATGGAAGGAGAGAGGGCGCCATGTCAAGAGTGAGATTGTGCTTGAGCAGGTAATAAAAGAGGCGCTTGGTTTCTTGAGATGCAAGCGAAGGAAAGGTCTCTAACGCTTGGGTTAAGCGCTCTCGAGCCGAAGCAGATGCTGTCTTCCTGATGAACGTCATCGCTTCTTGCAACGGCGATGAGGTTAGCGGATGAAATGTCCGCTCTAAATGGGTAGCAATGTAACTTGCGAGGTTCGGATAGTCCATTTCTAAAAGGGTAAATAGAATATTGCCTAGGAGAGTAAGCCCTTCAGGCCAATGAGGATCAATTGCCTGGGAAAGTTCGTAAAGAGCGGTCGGTTGAGCCAGCCAAAAAGAAAGGTCAATAGCCAGCGAGATATTTTGAGCAGCAAGAGAAGAAAAAGCCTTGATAGGCTCGATAAAAGAGAGCTGCTCCCATGTTGCTGTCAGGTGATCGATGAGCGATTGGGTTTCTCTAGAGGCGAGAATCCGAGGAAGGTGGCGCAAAGCAAGTAAAAGAAAGGAGTAGGCAGCTTGTCTTTGTTTGAGCGCGGCTTCGTGTAAACGGAATCCAATGTGCTCTTCGATTAAGGGGAAAAGGGGATGTTTAGCGTACTTGCGCAAGGCGAGCTCTAGGTATTTGACCTCTTCGCCGAGCTCGCGACGTTGATGGTAGATAAGCGACTTACCGAGGTACTCAAGAGGAGCGCCTGGCGTGTTATGTAGCTTCTCAAATTCATCAAAGGCTTCATCAAAAAAGCGCTCTTTTTCTTCTTGATCAGCAGCGGCTTTTCCCTGCTCAAAAAGGGTCATACCTGCGCGGAACAGCGCTTCGCGCGCTTCGATGCGCCCCTGAAAAGAGCGGGCAATCCGCCGGTATTCCAAAAGAGCTTGAGTGTAATCGCGGCTTGTGAGGAAAGCATCGGGAATCGCAAGACAATTGACCGTCGCACTTTGACTTCCTAAAAGGACATCAATTTGGTCGATTGCAAAGCTTGTATCGCGGGCGAGAAGACCAATGTGCCCGCCGATTAAAGGGAGCTGATTGATATAGTCTAAAATCAAGCGGTCGTCGATAAAAAGGCGCAGGTGGTGATCGCTTTTTTCAATAGCGACTTTATGGCGCGCGCCGCAGGTCAAGGCTTGGTCGGGAACAGTGACCATTTCCACCCCTTTGCGAAAAAGTCTGCATCCAGGGTGTTTTTTTGAACCGATCCAGATCAAATACCCCTCTTCACATCCATCGCGCTCTTGTGCTGAGGGGACGCAGAGCAAAAAGCCGATACCAGAGCTGTGGGTTTGAAGCTTGAGATGAGTTTCGATTTTGGTGTTGCCCGAGTAAGACTCTTTAGAGAGCATCAACATGACCCATTCGAGCTCGCCTGCAACATTTGAGATCGCTGTGTGTTTCGCAAGTGGGATGTTTTCTTGGAACTCCCAATCACCTTGAGTTTGAGGGCAAAGGTGGGCTGTTGAAATCCACGCGGGGCGCCCTTCGATGTAATCTTCGAGCTCAGCGATGATTGCACGCACCGAATGGAGGCGAAGCGCTGGGTTCGGTTGGATGCAATTTTTCGCGAGCAAAGCAAGTTTTTGCGGAATATCGCGATGAGGTGCAAGCTCTTGCGGGTCGATCCATTGCTCTTGTTGAAGGTTCTTTTTAAAATCTTTTAATGAGGGGCGCGTAAAAGGGAGGCGCAATGTTAGGAGTTGGTAAAGCACAACCCCAAGCGAATAAATATCTGTCTGCACAGTTGATGCGCGACCAAAGGCCCGTTCAGGTGCCATATAATTGACCGTACCAACAACCTTGCCAGGTCGAGTGAGGTCAGTAAAATGAGAAGCCGGAGTTGACACATCGCCATCCGAGTGAAACGTCTCTTTGCTTTGAAGAGAAAGGGCAATGCCCCAGTCGAGAATCATCACTTCGCCAAATTTCCCGACAATGATATTTTCAGGTTTAAGATCGCGGTGTAAAAACCCGTTGGCATGGGCATAGTCAATCGCTTGACAAACGCTTAAAAAGACCCGCATCAACGCGGGGATCGATGACCCCAGAGAGTGCGGGGGGTCGCCGCGTTGTTCTTTGTCTCGGGTATCTTTGAGGATAGCTTTTAGCGTCTCTCCTTTAACGTAGGGCATCGTATAGTAGATCTGATCACCCTCGACATGAAGCGAGTGGATAGGGATAATTGAAGGGTGGGCGAGGCGCGCGGCGATTTTGGCTTCGTTTAAAAACCGCTTTTTAATCGAGCTGTAAGGCACAAGTTTAGATAGGATTTTTTTTAGAGCGACTTTGCGCTCAAACAGGGGGTCTTCGGCTAGGAAAATTTCTCCCATTCCGCCTTTGCCAATCAAATTGAGGAGGCGGTACGGACCGAGAAGCCGAGGAAAAGGGGGAGAGGGCTTGGGTTCAGGAGCTGCCATGATCAACTACAAAAAAATAGGGGTTGTTTCCACATCGTTTAGCTCTAGACCGCTCACACTTCTTGTTGCGCGATCGGTCAAGCATGGTGTGCGTGTTTTCAGAGAATAGATGAGTGGTAATAAACAGGCAAGAAAGAAGGATTGATGGCTTTTGCTCGCTTTAAAACCCCTTTTTTTGCCATATTTGCAAGAAAAGAAAAACCCGACGCTTGACTGATGGTCGGTAGAGATATTTTTTTTAACCCTTTCGCTTATAAGCAGATAGTATCAAGCCATGACACCACAAAAAAAAGACATTGTCTTAACAGGAGATCGCCCAACAGGACCATTGCATTTAGGGCACTACGTCGGATCGCTTGCTTCACGCGTTGCCTTGCAAGATGAGTGCACTCAGTATGTCATGATTGCCGACGCCCAAGCATTAACCGACCACGCGAAAAAGCCGCATGAAGTGCGGCGCCATGTCCTTGAAGTGATGCTCGACTACCTTGCAGTGGGGATTGATCCGCAAAAAACCGTTATTCTTATTCAGTCGCTTGTCCCTGTTTTACCCGAGTTGACGCAGTATTACTTAAACCTCGTCACGTGGAACCGGTTGAAACACAACCCGACGGTCAAACAAGAAATCAATCAAAAAGGGTTTGGCGAAAGTATTCCCGCTGGATTTATGACCTATCCCGTTTCTCAAGCGGCCGATATTACGGCATTTAAAGCGACCCTTGTCCCTGTTGGAGAAGATCAGCTACCAATGATCGAGCAAACCAACGAAATTGTACGCGCGTTCAACCGCACCTATCAACAAGAGGTGCTTACCGAAACAAAAGCACTTATTCCCCCCATTGCCCGCCTTCCAGGAACAGATGGACAGGCTAAGATGGGAAAATCGCTTGGCAATGCGCTCTTTTTAAAAGACGATCAAGATGAAGTCGCGCGTAAAGTGAAGCGGATGTATACCGATCCTCACCATGTGCGGGTCGAAGACCCGGGCAACGTCGAAGGCAATCCCGTCTTCAGCTATTTAGATGCTTTTGGTTCGGATAAAGAGAAAATTGAAGAGTTAAAAAGCCACTACCGCCGCGGCGGTCTTGGCGATAGCGTCGTAAAAAAATACCTTTTAGAGGTGCTCTTAGAATTTTTAGAACCCATTCAACAGCGACGCCACACCTTTGCGGCCGACCCCCAAGAGGTATGGGCCCTTCTAGAGCAAGGAACAGAGCGTGCAATTGAGGTAACAACGCGCACTTTAGATGAGGTGCGCGCCGCCATGCAGCTCGATTATTTTGCCCCCTGCACAACCAAAAGGTAAATGCCCTAATCAACGGCGTCTTTACTTTTTCGCAGCAGGGCCTTCTTCTTCGAGTTCTTGATTTAAATCGGTTTCTCGTTCGACCTCTGAAGGGGGACGGACCTCTTCGACCCACTCGCGGCAAAGGATATAGAGGGCCGAGGTGATAAAGAGGATCGGCAGTAAAATTTTCCACGATAAAGCAAATTGAGCCATCGTAAAAAATCCAACAAAGACAGCGATGCTCAAAAAAGCATCTTTTTTTCGACCTAAGAGAAACTGTTTGAGCGCAAGGGGAACGCCGATAATGAGCATGATCCACGGCCACCAACCTTGCATAAGAATGAGAAAGGCTAGACCGAGCAGTAAGAGGGCTAGCGATAAAGCGCGCGCGCGCTTTTTGGAAACAAGTGGTTTGGCCATGGCGAGTGCTTGTTCAAAAGTTAATTATTGGTGAAGCGTAGCGCGCCTCTTCTTGGGTTGTTTGGGCAAGACAAAGGTCGCGTTATCAGGAGAAATGATCGTCGTTGGATACCGGTTCATCCTCTTGAGGTCGGTGTGCGGAAAAAAGGTGCCTAGTAGGTCGGGAACCGTTTCTCCTTTTGCGACGAGGTGTTTGGCGCTATATAAGCAAAGGCCGGCGCCCATCCCCTGTCCGTAACCGTCAAAAGAGAGGAGGTTACCTTGGATTGACACATTAAAGTCATTGCTTTGCAAACGGTCAGACCCAAGACCTTGTTGGAGCGTAGCAAAGTCGATTTCTTGGGTATAGTCGCCATCGCGCAGGCGCAATCCGTAGATTTTTCCCGATGTAGAGTCGGCAAACAGGTCGATCCCTGTAATCCGGTTCAGTTTGACAAGTTGGGCGACTTCTTGCGCTTCACAGATAAATTTCCAGTGCGCTGTCGAGCGGTCACTTAGCGCAAGCGGCGCTTCAACACCAGGAGGAACAGGGGTTTGTTTTCGGAAAATTTGCGCATAGCTCGCCGTTTTTCCCGCGCAATGTTCTGTCCAGGTTGCAGGGAAGGGTTGATGACGGTAGGTCATGACGAGGTAACGCGTCGCTTCTACAGCGCGTTCGACTGCGAGATTTTGTCGGGTTAACCCGATGCCACGGTAACCAACAGCGGCGGCGTCGAGGTGGTAAAAAGAGGTGGTGTTGAGTAAAGCGCTATAGTAGGTGTCTGTCCGCGCGATGATGGCCAAAGCATGTAAAACGGGAGGTGAAAGATCGGGAGAAAGAGTTTGACTTAGCGAGGCTTTGAGAAACGTTTCGACATCGACTTCGTTGATCACCTGAAGGGTTCCTTCGATATTGTACACCTCGATCGCGCCCCGATATTGAATACCGTCGATTAAAAAAGAGGTTTCGCTACTTGTCGGAACAATCTGCAGTTGGAAAATACCCGGAAAATCTTCTCCCCAGCGAATGCCGACTTGGTGGGGGTAAAGGTAGAACCGCTTTCCCTTTTTTCCCGAGCTGAGTTTTTTGTGGTTGGCGGGATTGACCACGGCAAAAGAGCCGCGCGCTTCTAATAAAAGCCCAGAACTTTCTCGAGCAAGGAGAAGTTTAATCGTTGGGGGTTTAGGTTGTTCTTGTTCGACTTCGTGCGCAAGGGCGCGCGGCCTGGCACTTAGGCATGGCGCAGCCATCGCGGTGCAAACAATGAGGGGTAGGTAGGTGCAAAGTAGGCGGTTTAACCAAATTTTCATGTCTGTGCTCCATCCGTTGCTGTCGGGAAAGGGCGCCCTAAGTGGTGGTAGGCGCGCTCTGTGACTTCTCGGCCGCGTAACGTGCGGCGTAGTAACCCTTGCATCATGAGAAAGGGTTCGTTAACTTCTTCTAAGGTCGACGCCTCTTCGTGCAGGGCAGCTGACAAAGTACTGATGCCAACAGGCCCTCCCTTATGGTGATCGATGATCGTTTCAAGGAGGCGTTTGTCCATCGGATCGAGCCCAAGGCAATCAATATCGAGCATTTCGAGCGCGGCGCGCGTTGCCATATTATCGAGGCGGTTTTGGGTGCGCATTTGGGCATAATCTCGGACCCACCTCAACAAATTATTGGCAATACGAGGCGTTCCTCTAGAGCGCCTTGAGATTTCGTCGATAGCGTCAGACGGAACATCAATCGAAAGGAGTGAGGCAGAGCGAGAAAGAATCTCGCCAAGTAGGGTGTGACTGTAATAATCAAGGCGGCAGCTGAAAGGAAAGCGAGAGCGTAGGGGGGCGCTCAACATCCCCATCCGCGTCGTCGCCCCAATCAACGTGAAAGGGTTAAGCTTGACTTCAACAGCGCGCGCTTGGGGACCAGCGTCGAGGAGGAGGTCGAGTTTATAGTCTTCCATAGCGGGGTAAAGGTACTCTTCGATCGCGCGATTTAAGCGGTGAATCTCATCGATAAAAAGGACGCCGCCCTCGGGCAAATTCGTGAGAATACCGGCTAAATCAGCTGGTTTGTCAAGTGAGGGACCCGATGTCGTCACAAGTGGGACATCGACCTCTTTTGCGACAATGTGGGCGAGCGTTGTTTTACCAAGGCCGGGAGGGCCATGGAATAAAATGTGCCCGGGAGGTTCATTGCGCTGCGCAGCTGCGCCGACAAAGACATCGAGCTTATCGAGCACTTTTTTTTGACCGACAAATTCAGCAAAAGCCTGCGGGCGAAGTTGCAGTTCAAGCTTTTGGTCTTTTTGCGTCCAAGAGGATTGAATCAGCGGTTTATCCATGACGAGATGAGTCCTTTTTTACTCTGGGTTATACTGGGTTGAGATAAAAAATGCTAGCAAGAAAAGGAATTCGGACGCTATATCTTATGTTTTGTCCTTAAAGTAGAGAGTATTTAGGAGATTGCATGGCTTTACAATCAGATCAATGGATACGGAAAAAAGCAATGGAAGAGGGAATGATTGAACCCTTTGTCGATGGACAAGTGCGCCTTGTAGAAGACCAGTCGATTATCAGCTACGGGCTATCGAGCTATGGCTACGATTTACGCGCGGCAAATCGCTTTAAGATTTTTACCAATGTTTATAACTCTATCGTCGATCCCAAAGATTTTCGCGAAGATTCTTTTATTGATGTAGAAACCGATGTCTGCGTGATTCCCCCAAATTCCTTTGCGCTCACCGTGAGTGTGGAGTATTTTCGGATTCCCCGTGATATCCTCACGTTGTGCGTTGGAAAATCGACCTATGCGCGC
>CAYTIT010000015.1:0-13399 GCA_964437975.1 uncultured bacterium | reverse complement strand
ACCACTTTAGGAATCACATCGCCCCCTTTTTCGACAATCACCTGATCACTTACTCGAATGTCTTTTCGCATGATCTCTTCTTCATTATGCAATGTCGCACGGGAAATCGTGCTCCCCGCAAGTTCAGTCGGCTGCAACAGCGCTACGGGGGTAAGGACTCCGGTGCGCCCCACTTGAACCACAATCGCTTCGATCGTCGTTTCTGCTTGCTCGGGGGCAAATTTATAGGCAATCGCCCACCGCACACTTTTGCTTGTCGCCCCTAGCTGGCTATGGTCGCTAAGGGCGTTCACTTTGACGACAATGCCATCGATCTCGAACGGAAGCATGCGCCGCGTTTTTTCAATGCGCGTCGCAAATGTAAGAATGTCTTCTAGCGAATGACATAGGGAAAAATGACCCTCTTCCCCGACAGGTAAACCCAAATCACCTAAAAACCGGTGCACCTTGATTTGTTCGTCGAGCATCACTTCTTCTTGGGCAATCCCATAACAGATGATCCTCAGTTTCCGCTTGGCTACCTCGCTCGGATTCAGTAGTTTTAACGACCCTGCAGCGGCGTTGCGCGGATTAGCCCAAAGGGTTTCTCCCGCCTCTTCACGTGCGTTGTTTAACGTTTGAAAATCTTTTGTCGCGATGAAAACCTCACCACGCACTTCAAGATCGGTTGGGATCTTATGCCCTCTTAACTCTTTTGGAAGCGTGGCAATTGTTTTGATGTTTTCTGTAATGTCATCGCCTATTCTCCCATTGCCTCGCGTTAACGCGCGCACAAGCTTCCCCTTTTGATAGCGAAGAGAAACGGCAACTCCATCGAGCTTAAGCTCAGCGCAAAAAGAGCTTTTTGGTTTCCGTAGCAACTTTTCTGTTCGAGCGATAAAAGCGCCGAGCTCTTCTTTACTGTAGCTGTTGCTCAAAGAGAGCATAGGGACGGCATGCTTGCCTTGGGCAAATCCACGCGTTTTTTCAGCGCCCACCTTGCGCGTCGGAGTAGAGGCGCTCACCCATTCTGGACGGGCTTTTTCTATCTCTTCAGCCTGTTTGACAAGAAGGTCATACGCATAATCAGAGATTTCCGGCTGGTGCTGCTCAAAATAGAGGCGGTCGTGGCGGCGAATCTCTTCCAAAAGGTCTAAGTAAGCATCTCGGTTCATTGTAATTCAAAAACAACTGTCGTAAGTGGCGGCAAATCGAGAGTCAGTTCCCCATGTGCTAGCCGCGGTTCTTTAGTAAGAATGCCATAGCCACCATATTCCAGGGAATCAGTTGTTATCAGTTGCCGCACAGATTGGTACCCTTTAACTGTAAAGGTCTCTTGTTCCCGCCGACGCGTATCAAAATGATGAAGACACAATACTGTTTGACTCCGACTGCGCCGCGTATAACTCAGCACAGGTCTAGTGCTACCTTGATCCACCCACATCAACCCCTTTTTATCAAAATCCCACTCAAAGAGCGCAGGACAGGTGAGATACAGTCGATAAAGAGCGCCTAAAAAATGGTGCAACTTTTGGTGGTAGGGAAGCCCTAACAACTCCCAATGAATTTCCTCTTTAACAGCCCATTCATGCCACTGGCCCAGTTCACTTCCCATGAACAAAAGCTTTTTTCCAGGGTGACAGATCATATAACTAAGAAACACGCGGAGGTTGGCAAACTTTTCGTTTTCATTACCTGGCATTTTGGCTAAAAGGCTTTTTTTCCCATGGGCCACTTCGTCGTGTGATAGGGGCAATAGGTTGCGTTCATCGTAAAAGTAACTAAGCTCATGAACGAGCTCACCTAGCGCTTGATTGCGCTCGGCAACAGGTTTAGAGAAAAAGCGGAGCGTATCATTTGCCCAACCAAGCGACCATTTCAAGTCAAACCCTAGCCCCCCCTCGCACACTGCACGCGTGACTCCGGGAAAAGCGTGTGATTCTTCTGCAATCAGCAACGCATCGGGAACTTCCCGTTTCAGTTGGGTGGTCAACGCGCGCAAAAAGTCAATCGCTTCAAGGTTTTCATTCCCTCCGCGGGCATTTGGAATCCATTCACCTTGAGTCCGCGCAAAATCTAAATATATCATCGACGAGACGGCATCGACCCGCAACCCATCGATGTGCATCTCTTTTAAGTAAAACAGCGCGCTTCCTATCAAAAAATTAGTGACCTCATAGCGACCAAAATTAAAAATATGTGTTGTCCATTGAGGGTGAAACCCCTGCTTCGGGTCTAAATGTTCATAAAGACAGGTTCCGTCAAAACGGGCAAGCGCATGCTGATCAACGGGAAAATGACCGGGAACCCAATCTAAAAT
Source organism: uncultured bacterium (assembly GCA_964437975.1). Lineage (GTDB taxonomy): Bacteria > Chlamydiota > Chlamydiia > Chlamydiales > Simkaniaceae > JBCCHO01. The sequence goes on along the minus strand of CAYTIT010000015.1, from coordinate 11,100 downwards.
CACACCAATGTGGTGGCGATGAAGGAAGTTAACAAAATACTGAAAATCCTCAATAGAGCCGTAACGGCGAGACAGAGCATAGTAACCAGAGACCTGGTACCCCCACGACTCATCAAGAGGATGGCCCATCACTGGCAAAAGTTCGACGTGGGTAAATCCCATCAAGAGACAGTAAGTGGTAAGCTCTGAGGCGATGTCGCGGTAATTCATAAAGCGGTTCTCTTTTCGTCGCCATGCTCCGAGGTGGACTTCGTAAATGTTGAGCGGCTTGCGGTCCCACTTGTGGTTTTTTCTTTCACTAAGCCACGCTTCGTCTTTCCAGGTAAAACGGTCGATTGAGCAAACAATTGAGCGAGTCTTTGGTCGCATCTCGCCTTGAAACGCATAGGGATCGGCCTTGTGCAAAAACTCTCCCTCTTGCGTATAGATACCATACTGATAGTGCTCACCCCAATCGAGGCCAGGAACAAAGAGTTCAAAGACGCCGCAACTTCCCATCCGGCGCATGGGGTAGGCTTCTGGGCTCCACTGATTAAACGTCCCCATGAGGACAACACTCACAGCACATGGCGCCCATACGGCAAATTTCACTCCAGCAATTCCTTGATGTATCACTGCATGAGAACCTAAAACGCGGTAAATCAAGGGGTGTTTTCCTTCCTTGATAAGCTTTTCATCGCGCCGTGTTAACGTCGGCAAAAAAGCGTAGGGATCGAAACTGAGCTGCCTATTTGGGTAGATGACTTGGTAGTCACTGCGCGTTAGCGGACAGGCACATTCCCCTTGAAACAGCCCTGCGCGATGGACTTGCTCTAACGCCTTTTTTTCTCCATCTACGACGATAAACGCCTCGTCTTGACCTGGACGCCAAAGCCGTATAGCTGCGCCATGTTCATGTAGTCCAAGAATGGCGTGGGGATGTGCGCGTTCACCTAAGACAAACCGCTGGTATGACAGTTCACTTTGCACCGTACCCTCAAAACGTTGGTTGCTTTTTTTCTCACAAGAGAAAAGATAAGTCTAGACCAAGTTCGCTTGATCTATCCTGTTTTTCGCAAACTTCACCTTTGAAAGCAATCGAGCCAATACCTTTCGCCCGCTTCTAAAAAAAGAGGCGCATCGACACCTCGAGTGATGCCTCGATCGCGCGCTTTTTTTCGGATGCGGAATGCCGCTTCTTGTGTCGAAAAACGAAGGCTCACTTCTCTTGTCTCTTTGGCAGTTAAAATAAGGCGACGCACCCTTTTTTTTGACCACTCTAGATCGATGGTCACCCCAGGCAGTGCGTCTAGTCCAACTAACCTTCCAGCGGGAAGATCGGTTGGTAAACAAGGCAAGATCACCCCCCTACCGTCACAGTCGACGCGAAAGAAAAGCGAGCGAAGCAAAGCACCGCTATGGCGGAGCAAAGAGAGCGAGACAGGTTTGACCTCTGGAACTTGGCTACTTCCCAACCAATGGTGAACGTCTGAAGCATAGGGAAGCAGCATCGTATCAAAACAGCAGCGGAAAAGCTGGACGAGCACCGCGGCAATTTCTTGTTGCGCGCCCTCTTGAATCAACCGGCTCAACTTGTCGAGTAAAGGAGGCATCGGATCGCTGCTACCGCACACGTCTGGAACCTGCTGACTTAAGGCGAACCATAGCGGGATAATCTCGCGCAGTTGGCATCGACGCCGGATGAGTTCCCAATCTTGGCTTTTGTGACACCCAAAGTGAATTTTTTCACGGCTAATCGACTCAAAAGGCGCGATCACCACAGGAACATGCCACGCTTCTTTTCGCTGCAGCACCTTTTTTTGGCCGGCCCAAAAAAGGGTCACACCCTCGCTGGGACACCGGTCGACGCGCAACATCAACTTCCCCTCTTGAACAGCCAATCGATAGGAAAAATGCCCCTTTTTCCCGCGATTAAAAAGGGAGATACACCCTTTTTCTAAATCTTGCATCACCATCCATGACTCGACCTCTTTACAGTTGGTTAAATGAAGGTAGATCGGGTCATATGCCTTGTCTCCTAGAAAAGAAAAAATCAATAAAGTTGGATAAGCAGTCAGTTGCCATTGGGTGTGCAAAATGAGCAGCTTGGTTCCCGGCAAGCGGGAAAATGGGCGCAACGGGTGGCGAATCCAGATTTTTTGCGTCACTGTGCAACTCCTTGAAGTCCATCTTGCCTATTGCCAACACAAGTGACGCGGACAATCTCATTCGAACGGACCCCCTCTTTTTTTTGAACAAAAACAGGTAAAAAATTATCGCTATGGCCAAAGTAGAGGTCGCTGTCTCCTGCCGATTTTTCCTCAATCAGAACATCAAGCTGAGTTCCAAGATAGGTGGCGCGATGCCTAAATGCGACTTCGCTGGCAACTGATTTTAGTCTCTCTTTGCGCTCAAGTATCACCTCCGCAGGAACCTTATTTTCAAGCCGCGACGCGCGTGTCTTAGGGCGCTCGCTATAGGGGAAAATATGGACCTTGGTAAATGACGCAGCGCGAACAACCTCCAATGTTTCATTAAAGGCGCTTTCTGTTTCTCCTGGGAAGCCCACAATCACATCTGTCGTAAAGGCAAAAGAAGGACTCGCTTTTTTAAGCGCCGCTACCGTGACAAAAAAGTCTTCTTTCGTGTACTTGCGCCGCATCCGCTTCAAGGTAATATTCGACCCTGACTGAAGAACAATATGCATTGACTGACATGTCCTTTTTCCCGCTACGATCGCATCGAGCAGCTCACTATCGACTTCATCTGGATCGATCGAAGAAAGGCGGAGCCGGGCCAAGCCAGGGATCTTATCGAGGGTTCGCACTAAACTCGCAAGTGTGGTCGGCGGGGTCGTCTTCCCATCAAAATCGCCGATATTAATTCCCGTTAAGACAATTTCGCGGTACCCCTGTTCGACGAGCCCTTTGACCTCTTTCACAATCGACTCGACAGACCGCGAAACAGACCGCCCTCGAACAAAAGGGATGATGCAATAGCTGCAATAGGAGTTGCATCCATCTTGAATTTTCACAAAAGCACGAGTATGGGCCTGAAAATGATCGATCGCAAACTCAGGCCAACTCTCTTCAGGAAAAAGCTCTTCGAGCAGTTTTTCTTTGCGCGCATTGGGAACAATGCGCACCGCAGTGGGAAGTTCTTGCCATAGCACAGCCCCGCGTTCGGCAAAACATCCGGTCACGATGACTTCATTGGGCTTGTAATCGCGGCTTAGCCTGCGCACAGCGTGCAAGCTTTTTTTGTCTGCGGTCGCCGTCACTGTGCAGGTATTGACAATGCACACATCAGCGCTTTCACCTGGCATCGCTTCTTCAAACCCTTTTTCTCGCAACTGCTTGACATAGGCTTGAGATTCATACTGATTGGTCCGACATCCCAAAGTGACGACTTTATACTTCTTTTTTTGCATCGCCTTAACCAAAAAAACCATGATACTAGCCGGATGTGAACATACGACCGGTTCTCTTTAGGTCCTAAGATGCAGAACTGATCAACACATCCAACTCCGAGAGCAGAACCTAGCCTCACAAAAATAACATAATTCAGCGATTTCCTCCCAAAAATAATCCACATTTTACCAAAAAGCAAAGCACAACAACCTCCTCCTTCAAGTAGAAGTTGTTGTGGTGCTCGCGTCCCACCTTTGCTAAGATAAAAAAAATTTGGCACGATAGTGTCCATGAAAAAAGTCGCGCGCCAAGAGGGTATTTGTTCCGGTGACAACCCTGCCTCTTGGCTGCTGTAGAACGCTGCTGCGGTCTCTACCGATCGCAATTCAAGAAGCAGGAGTTGTGCCAACACCAGCGCTCCCTTTTTCTCTTTTTGGTGGGATACTAAAAAAAATGTTTCAAAAAAAGGCTAACATGTTACCGTCGCTGCATGGCTCACCTTATGTCATCCCTGTCAAGTAGGTCCGCTATCGCGTCTGTGATTCGAAAAAAGCTCAAGATGCTGGGAGAAAACAAGGCATGTTAATCAGCTTTGACTACGCTATCAAATTTTTGCTCAAAAATAGGGCCGACTTCTACGTCGTTGACAACTTTCTCTCTGCCCTCTTTGACCGCGTCGGCTACCCAAAAGTTAAAATTCTTGCCGTCAAAGATCCAGAAAACCAAACAAGTGCCCTTGTGAAAAAGATCGCGATTCCCGACCTCCTTGTTCAAGATGAACAAGGCCGCCACTACGTGATCGAAATGGAGCGAAGCCATTTTTCCGACGCCGCCTATAAGGCCCACGACAACACCTCGTACTCTACAGTCAATGATTTCCTCAAACAAGGCGACTCGTTTTCCAAAATTAAAAAAGTCATCCATATAAGGAGTCAAAACAGGGCGCGAAGCAGAACGCATCGACATGGCAAAAAATTTAATCAGAAACGGACTTCCTCTTAGCACAGTTGCACACATGACCCACCCTAACGTTAGCCCACGTACAAGCACTGAAAACAACGCTTGACCTGGTGACTGAGCTCGAAAACTAGGTTCGCCAGCTCAACCAACCCAATCGAACAACCCCTTGCTGAGGTCTTATGGACGTTGTCCTTTTATCGCGCATCCAGTTCGCGCTGAATATCGCCTTTCACTACCTTTACCCTCCACTGAGCATTGGCCTTGCTCTCGTCATTGTTCTCATGGAAGGGCTCTACCTTAAAACAAAGCGCATGGTCTACTTGCAGCTGACAAAATTTTGGATCAAAATCTTTGCCCTCTCTTTCGCGCTCGGTGTTGCCACAGGACTCGTCCAAGTGTTTGCTTTTGGCACAAATTGGTCGCGCTACTCGCGCTTTGTCGGCGACGTTTTTGGCAGCGCCTTGGCCGCTGAAGGAATTTTTGCTTTTTTTCTCGAAGCGGGATTTATCGGGTTGATGCTCTTTGGCTGGCAAAAAATTAGCCCCAAGCTCCATTTCTGTTCGAGCTTATGTGTGGCTCTAGGTGCCCACTTTAGCGCGATTTGGATCGTCGCCGCCAACTCGTGGATGCAAACTCCAGCGGGGTTTAAACTCGTCGGGGAAGGCGAAGCGACGCGCGCTGTCGTTACCCACTTTTGGCAGATGATTTTCAACCCCTCTTTCCTTGACCGCTTGACACACGTTATCATCGGTGCTTGGCTCACTGGCTCGTTTATGCTTTTGAGCGTCTCTGCTTATTACCTGCTCAAAAAGCGCCATCTCCCTTTTGCCGAAAAGGGGATGAACATCGGCCTTGCTTTGTCAGCTTTCCTCTTGATTTTGCAGCTGATCTCTGCCGATAGCACAGCACGCGGCGTTGCAACTCATCAACCAGAAAAGTTTGCCGCTATGGAAGGGATCTATGAAACAACGCCCTACACCCCAATGAGTGTAGTCGGCTATGTCGATACCGCGACCGAAGAGGTTAAAGGGGTTCAAGTTCCAGGACTTTTGAGCTTTCTCGTTTACCGCTCAGCCAAAGAACCTGTCCAGGGGCTTAAAGAGTTCCCACGAGACAATTGGCCCAACGTTCCTGCTGTTTTCCAGTTTTACCATTTGATGATCTACATGTGGTCAGCGATGGCCTTGGCCGTCGCCTTAGGTCTTTTCTTTTTATGGAGAAAATCGCTGCGACAAGCCACATGGACACACCGTCTCCTCATCCTCTCTGTTGGATTTCCCTACATTGCCAACCAAAGTGGGTGGTTTACCGCTGAGATGGGGCGCCAACCATGGATCGTCTATAAGCTTTTGCGCACAAGCCAAGGTGTCTCTCCATCGATTGATCGCCACCAAGTTGCAAGCTCTATTGTCATGTTTATTTTCATCTATCTCCTCCTCTTCTCGCTTTTTCTTTTTCTTATTCACCGCAAAATCAACCACGGCCCCGACGAAAACCCACAAGAAAAAAAAGAGGTGGACTCCCCGTATCGCAACCCTTATACCCCACTTAAAAAACCATGACACTCGAGTTGATTTGGTATCTCGTCATTTGCGTAAGCGTTGTTTTTTACGTCATCCTCGATGGTTTTGATCTCGGTGTCGGCTGTCTCCATCTGTTTGTCAAAAGCGACCACGAACGACGCCTTTTCCTCAACGCCATTGGCCCTGTTTGGGATGGCAACGAAGTGTGGATTGTCATTATTTTTGGCGGCCTTCTTGCTGGGTTTCCACCTGTTTACGCAACGCTCTGTTCCTCTTTTTATACGTTGATTATGATTTTAATCGCTGGTTTGATGTTTCGAGCAGCCTCTATTGAGTTCCGCTCTAAACAACCTTCGCGCCGCTGGAGAAACCTTTGGGATACCTCGTTTTGCATCGCTTCTTATGTGATAGCCTTTTGTATCAGCATCATGCTTGCCAACCTGATTGAGGGAATTGCTATCGACCAAACAGGCCACTTCACCGGCTCGTTTAGAGATTTTTTCACTCCTTACACAGTCTTGATCGGCTTCACAGGCATTTTTCTCTTTATGACCCACGGCACCGTCTATCTTTTGATGAAGCTAGAGGGAAAAATTCAACTCCGCCTGCGCAAATGGCTCATCGGGATGCTCACTCTTTTTCTTATCTTGTATACCCTTGTCACCACACTCACTCTTTTACATCGCCCTCACATGACCGCGTTCATGCGCAATGTGCCAATTTTATTTAGTCTTGGCTTTCTTGCCCTTTACGCTATGATCAATATCCCCTTTTGGGCTTACCGCTATTGCTACGGCCGAGCTTTCCTCTCTTCTTGCTGCGCAATCGCGCTCCTTTTTACCCTCTTTGGCCTTGGAACTTTTCCCTACATGATTCGCTCGACGCTCGATCCCGACCGCTTTAGCTTGACTTTTTTCAATGCTGCTTCTTCACTAGCTACGTTAAAAATCATCCTCATCATTGCCGCTATCGGCGTCCCACTTGTTATCGGCTACGGTTTTTGGATTTATAAAATCTTTAGCGGCAAAGTGACGCTCGATGAGACCAGCTATTGACCAGTTATTTTGGTTATTGCCAGCAACTCAATGAATGACTACAATGGCCCTTACGTCAAGACATTGTGCCGACCTCTTTTTTGCCCATTTCCTTATTGCGCCGTCTTTCTGTCGAGAGATCTCTTGACGTGATAGGCTCTTTGGACCAAAAATCGCTAGAAAAGCCTCCCCTCTTGGCTTGCTTAAAACAACCCTCGGTTGGGCGCCAAGAAAAGTAAAAAAGCGGAATGTTTTTTCGCAACCAACATGATTTCTCATCGCGCTCCGTCGCCTTGAACAACTACGGATGAAAAAGGTCTCGCCCAAGCTATGACGTTCTACGCCGGCATCACACCCATCATCGAAATCGCCGTTCTCACTGTCGTTTTCAACTACTTGCTCTCATTTTTTTGGAACACGCGTTCTATGGACCTTTTATTTGGACTCCTCGCTTTTTTGCTCATTTTCGCTGCTTCTTCCCTTTTCCATATGCCCGTGCTCTATCGACTAATGAAACTCGCCTCTGGCGGGGTGCTGATTGCCTTTTTAATCGTCTTTCAACCCGAGCTCCGTGTTGCACTTTCTAAGCTGAGTTTTAAAGGAAAGCGCTATAAAGAAATCACCGAATTCGACAAGTTTCTCGACCAACTTGCTTCATCTGTCTACCGCTTATCGGACAAAAAAATCGGAGCTTTGATCGCGCTTGAAAATGAGGACTCGCTTGATGAATTTGCTCTAAAAGCGGTGATGGTTAACGGGAGTTTTTCTTCTGAACTTCTCGAATCGATCTTTGCAACAACAACTCCCCTCCACGATGGAGCTGTCTTAATTCGAGACTTAACGATTGTCGCCGCATCAGTGATTCTTCCCCTCGCTGAAGATTCGTCAAAAATAGCCAAATCGATGGGAACCCGTCACCGTGCGGCTCTCGGAGTCAGCCAGATCACCGATGCTTTGTTAGTCGTGGTCTCAGAAGAGTCAGGGAAAGTCTCAATTGCCCGCGATGGCATTATGACGCGCGGAATTAAGGTCGATCGCTTTAAGGGAATTATCCGCAGCGTCTTTAACCCACCGCTGAAAAAAACTCTCCAAACTAAGTTTAAATTGCGGGAGTGGATGCATAAATGAAATCATTTTTAAAAGCGCTTCTTATTCACAATTGGCCGCGCAAATGTTTGGCGCTTGCCCTTGCGATTATGATTTGGCTCCTTGTGAACCATTCACTTATCGAGACAAAAGTGATTCGCAACATCCCTATTAAGGTCGACCACCTACCAAAGGGAAAAGTGGCTGAAAGCAGTCGCGCGCGGATGACCGTTGACCTGACATTGCAAGGAAGAAAAAGTGCTTTGAGACAACTCAATGACCGCAATCTTGTCGTCGTCTTTGATGGAAAAAGAGACGAGCGCGAGTGGATTGCAACGGTGCGCAAAGAAAATATCCAGACCACGTTGCCTCAACTCGATCTAGCCCAAGCGATTCGCCGCGTTTCCAAACAAAATGTATTGATTAAGCTCGTTAACCAAGTCACTGAAAATATCCCTATTGAGATGACTGCTCCTATCGGAAAAGCTCCTGCAGGTTATGAGTTTGTCTCTATTTGGCCAAACAAATTGTATGTCAGCGTAACGGGATCAGAAACGGCGCTTGCCAAATTCAAAAAAGATCGCCTGAACCTCACCTTCAATCTCAATAAAATCGACAAACAACAACTCGATCACCTAACGAGCGTCACCTCTAAGCAGGGCGAGGATGTCGTCTCGTTTTTTGTTCCAAGTGCTTGGAAAAAAGTTTCGCTTGGGGCCGCGTCTACACACCCTATTGTCATTAACGATCCGCAAGCAAAAGAACTGCGCATCACTTTTTTGCGACGAGAAACTCTTGAAGTCGATTTTCCAATCCCTATTACTCTTTACTTCCAACCTGGTATACAATCGACCGCAAGGCAACACAGCGCACATTTAACGCCCTCTTCTCTTGTCACTCTGCTCAATGAAACGCCCATATTGCAAGGTCACTTTTTTATCAAAGGAGTCAGCCCCCTCTTTTTAAACATCATCAAAAATAGGTTAACATGTGTCGTTGTCGTTCCACCTCATGCCCAACCAGAAACACCTCTTTCTTGGAGCTTAGAGCTCATTAACCGGCCGCAACTTGAAAAGCACTATATCCAAAGTCTTCTTTCTTCTGATGCGAGATCGACCTCAAAAAACCAGGAGCCCTACTTTAAAAGTCTTTTTCAACACTATAGCGATCGACTACAACTTTTTACCTCGCCAACAGAGCGCTTAGAGATGAGTGCTCGCCTTTCTGGAGACACCATTGTCCTCGAAACAACCCCATCAGCTTAGCCTCGTTGCGCGCCACCCCTACCAAGTGGGTGGTTTGGAAAAACAACTTAGCTACATTGCACAGGCCTTTGTCAACACAGGAGTGACTGTCGACCTTGTAACTGCAGCTAGCCACGCGTCAAAACATATGCACGCTCGGATCAACCACTACGCCCTAGCTTGCAACCCGAGGGGACGCTACCGCGCTCTTCGCGCTCTTGATCGCGCCTCTAGTCAGTGGCATCGCACCCATCCGCGACCGATTATTTTTGGCATTGATCGGATCACCCACGCAACCCACTTACGTGCTGGCAATGGCGTTCATCGAGCCTACCTCCAACGAGAAGCGTTGCGCAACCCTTTCATCGGCAAGTGGAAAGCGCGCTGCAGCCTGTATGGCCGCGCACTTCTCGACCTAGAAAAAACGTCATTAACCCATCCCGCTTTGCGCCTTATCATCGCAAATTCAAACATGGTCAAGCAAGAATTGACCTCTTTTTACCCAACGCTACGCGCGCCGATTCAGGTCATCCATAATGGCGTAGAGTGGCACGAGCTAACGCCTTGTTTTTCCTCTTGGGAAGAGAAAAAAAAGACCCTTTGTCGCCAATGGAACCTCGACCCTTCACATTACCATTTTCTCTTTGTCGGCCACGGTTTTCGCCGCAAAGGTCTTTCTCACCTTCTGCGCGCCTTTGCCCTTCTCAAAGAGCACCATTGCCACCTATCTATTGTTGGCAAAGACCGCCATCTTGCACGCTTTCAAGCAGAGAGTTACCATTTGGGGATCAGTCGCCAGGTCACCTTTTTCGGCGCGCAACCCGATACAACCCCTTTTTATGCCCTCAGCGACTGCTTAGTCATTCCCTCACTCTATGACCCTTTTGCCAACGTCACTGTTGAAGCCCTTGCTATGGGACTCTATGTCGTATCTTCTCCCTTCAATGGAGGCGCTGAAATCCTCACACCGACCAATGGAACTCTCATCGCCGACCTTTTCGATATAGAGGGATTTGCCGCGACCTTAAGCGCGGCATTCAAGCGCCCCAAAACAGCGCAAAGTGCCTTGCTTATTCGCAACAAAGTCGCTCACCTCGATTTTTCCCATCAAATGAAAACGCTTGTCGAAGCCACATTTGCTACTGCAAGTGGCAGCTGATCCGTAGAGGTTCCATGATACGACGCCATTACCTGACCTACCTTGCCATCCGCTTACTTTTATTTCCCCTATCGCTCTTCCCTTTTTCGTGGCTCCACGCTTTGGGCAAAGGGGTGGGTTTGCTCGCCTTTTACCTGATTCCCCGCTATAGAAAGCGCGCTTTATCCAACCTGTCACTCGCCTCTTCACTTCACTTAACCCCCCAAGAAATCATCCGCACCGCAAAAGACTCTTTTCAAAATCTTGCCATCACCTGCCTTGAGTACCCAAAATTGATGCGCACCCGTCACTTAGAACGCCTTGTTCACTGCACCAATCCCGAAGTGGCCTTATCTTTGATCGCCGAGGGAAAAGGGATCGTCTTTTTTTGTGCCCACCAAGCAAACTGGGAACTTTTTTTCCTCGATGGAACGCGCCACATGCCTGGAACAGCTATCGGCAAACCAATCAAAAACCGCTACCTTTACCGCTACATTATGCGCTTAAGAGAGCGATTTGGTGGCGAGATTGTTTCACCTCAAGGCGCATTAAAAAAAGGATTGCGCGCTTTACGCCAAGGGCGTTTTTTTGGCATTGTCGGAGATCAAAGTCTTCCTGAAAGCCCGTATCCCTTCGATTTTTTTGGCCGGCGAGCCTGGACAACACCTCTTCCTGTCATTCTAGCACACAGAGCGCAATGCCCACTCATTGTCGCCACCATTGCCC
>CAYTIT010000014.1:0-13490 GCA_964437975.1 uncultured bacterium | reverse complement strand
GTCGATTCCAACTTCCACCAAAACACCCACTTTTATTTTTAATAAAAAAAATAACAATAGATGGAAAACATGTCAATAAAAAGGTTGATCTGCTGCCACATGATCTTACCCAGATAGATTCTTAAAAAATATTCTACCAGCCCCAGAGGAAAACCACCGTCAAAAAAGCCAAACGCGTTTTTTAATCTTTCTTTTAATTTCCCAAATCATAATTTTCTTTTGCTTTTCAGGAGGTGTTTTTGTTAGCCTTTTATCTAATTTGCAGATGAATTAGCAGAAGAAGCTTATGCCGTTCATACCCACGAATACTTTTTCCCAGTGCGAAAAAGAAATTTTCGACTGGATCACCTTCCTTACTCGACGCTTTCCCAAATGGATAGACGCTCGGTTACTTAAAGGGTTCCACTATCTTTTAGGTCCGGGCATCGCCCCCTCTTTCATAAAGACGCGCTCTCTTTTCCACCTGAAACGGTTACTACTCACCCAGTTTTTGCTGCAAAAGAAAATAGAAGCTGCTTTTGCTTTAAGCCAAGAGCTTCTCCTTATTAGGATCTTCCCCCTAGGTTCTCTCATCTGCATCGCTATTGCCGCCCCCAAACAAGCCAACCTCTTGTCAGACCAAACCATTCTCGAAATAGCTAGCCAACAAGTTCCCGCTCTCAAGAAAATCGACACCTCATTCTTTTCCTGGGATAGCCACACGTGGCCTTATACTTTTTGTTATGCCGAGCTGGAAAAAATGCGAGGAAAAGACCTTCTCGCTTCGGAAATCAAATCTCTTGAAACCCATTTCAAAAAAGAAATTCCCTATCACCTTGCAGAAACCTCTACCTTCTGGCCCTACAACCACGAAGAGGCCTTTAAAGAACTTCTGGTTTTAGCCAAAGAGCTCACCTCGGAAACCGACGCGCCCCAAGTGAGCATCCATTTCCGAAAACAGACCTCAACCGATTTAGAGTTTATCGTCTATCTTGCTAGAACTCAGTCTCACCTCTCACCAGAAACAACCCTGACAAACTGCTCGTTACCCTCTTCGATTCAACTCGCCATCCACCTTAGCAAAGAACTTGAGTCCGAAATCCCCATCGTAGCCGAAGCTTTTTCTCTCATTATTCCAATTAAACACCACAAGCACCGCTCTGCCGTCAACTTACTTCATGCGCGCGAGCTTATCTCTAAACTCCTTGAAGACGCGATCGGCTCTTTTAGGGATTACAATGGCGGACTTTTTGAAATGCAGCAAAAACGGTTTAACGAGCTGGCGCAGTTGTTTTCTGATCAAATCCCCCATTTTTCTCTTTTTGCTGAAGACCTATTTTACAACCTCAAACCGATTGAAATGCAAATATGCTTAGATAACGCTTACTTTGATCAGTTGTTTCAGGCCTTTTCCACAATTTACTCTCAACCCCCTTCTTTTTTACATCAATTCAACGCCAACATGTCTTTTTTGTATATTCAAGATGCTCATCAGCTCACTAAGTACCTCGAGCTAGCTGAAACACTTCAAAAACAAGACAAGTTAACAGCTTACAGTAAGGTGAAAATTGGGGCGACCCACTACCTTTGTCTTTTAGATTCGACAGGGCATTTCTTGAAGCATTTTTCGCCTCAACAGCAGAATGCTTTCTTGCCAACTTCAAAGAAGCGCTGTTTACGCCTCGTCTTCCAATCAGGGGTCCTCCCCTCTTTTTGCCCCTACTACCTCGCACGCGAAACGCGCGGGCGTAATTTGAGTAAATTTTTGTTCGAAGGGCTGTTTCGCCTCGATCCTCATCATCAAATCATCCCCGCGGGATGTAAGAAAATGACCCTATCTCAAAATGGAACCCGCTATGTGTTTGAGCTTCACTCTCATTTCTGGTCAAATGGAGAAAAAGTCACAGCCACTCACTATGAAAAGACGTGGAAAAGAAACTTTGCTGAACGAGACGATTTCAACCCTTTTTATCTTCTCAAAAATGCAGAAGTCCTTAGACAAAACCCCACATCGACCTCCTCGCTCGGCGTCAAAGCACTAGATGAAACCCACTTGGAAGTCGAACTAGAGCGAAAAGATCCCACTTTTTTAGACAAGCTCGCTCACCCTATTTTTTTTCCCTCGTTGAATGAAGGATCTGAAAACCAATTTTTTAACGGGCCTTACCGCATTCAGAAAAACTACAAAAAAGAACTCGTTTTGGAAAAAAACCCCTACTATTGGGCTAAAAAAAATCTCTTTTTTGACGAAGTCCTGATTTACTTTGAACATTCATCGACCAAAATTAATACCCTATTTAACCGGGGTGAGATCGACTGGATTGGCAATCCATTTACTTATGATATCCCTATTCCCCACCCTAAGGTGATTCAACCTTCGCTCTACCACTTTTTTATCTATTTTAACACCACACTCTTCCCCTTATCTTCGCCATCTATTCGCCAAGCGTTTAGCAAGGTTCTCGATCGCCGCTTTCTATCTCAACACATTTCTCTTCCCAACAACCCACTGTTTACCTTTCTTCCCGAATCTATGTTTGCCAACCAACTCAAGCTCATCGATTCTGATGTAGAAGCGGGACAGGAACTTTTCCAACAGGGGTTAAAAGAACTGGGATTAACAAGAAAGACATTCCCGACTTTAAAAATCAGTTCGTCTACCGAGGCTGAGAGCAGGCAAATTTTCGAATATTTGCAGCAAACATGGCAAAAGGCCTTTGGAATTAAAATAGAGCTCGAGGTTGATGACTGGAACACCTTTTATGCTCAATTAGTTAAAGGAAACTACCAAATAGGGGGATTTTTTAAGGGTTTATTCGCCCTTGATTCTACTTGTTTTTGGGATAGCTTTGCTATTAAAGATAACAATTTTTCCAGATGGGAAGATCAAGGCTATGCTGAAAACATTTCTTTAATGAAAAAGACAGAGTCAGAAACGACAAAAGTAAATTGCTTTAAAAAGGCTGAAAAATTCCTCTTAAATCATGCGCCGGCGATCCCTTTACTTTCTCTTCGCTACCATTACACACATAAAGAGGAATTAACAAACTACACGGTTGACCCCGAAGGGACTGTCGATTTTCGCTTTGCCTTTATTCAAAATAAGCATAGCGAAAATCTGGCATGCCCATTTGATCAAAACACACACCTTTTAAATTCTCAGGATAAGCATGATACTGCGTTTGATTTACCAGCCAAATGATAGGCGTTTCCTTGTTTAAAATGGCTGTTGCTTCATTAAGAAGCTCACCTCTAACCTCGACATCATCTTCTCGTTTTAAGTGTTCGATAATGTCACAGTATCGTTGATGCTTCCACCTGGGAAGGTTGTGGTCGCTTGCTAAAAATTCAAGGCAAGCTAGAGGATCATAATAGTCGCTCGATGTGAAAAATCCTCCTATATGATAATCCCCCTTAAACATTTTTGCGTAAAAGGTATTCCAGTCATACACCTCGAGCTCTAGTTTGATTCCAAAAGCTTGCTGCCATACTTGTTGTAAGTGTTCAAAGAGATGGTGATTTCCTGCTTCCGTCGAAGAGATAATTTTTAACGTCGGGAACGTCTCTTTTGTCAGTCCCAATTCTCGCAACCCTTGTTCGAATAAAGCCTTCCCTTTTGTTAAGTCATAATCTGAAGTTCCTTGATGAGAAGACGAGGGAACTGGTGTAAGGAGTGGATCGTGTCCTTTAAATAGATATTTCACGATTTCATTTTGATCTAATACTAAACGAAAGGCTTGCCGAATCGTGTGTGACGATAAAGAAAGAGATTCGGTGTTGACATAGACCCAGAAAGGGAAAATAACCTGGGGCCCTTTAAAAAAGTTTCCTTTATCTCTTTCTACTGCAACAATTTCAGGAGGTAAGTACGTGAACGGATCGCCAATCCAGTCTAAATCGTTTTCCTTGTAAAGAGAAAGCGCTGTCATCGCATCTTTGACCATAAAAATATGAATCTTTTTAATCGCAGTATGCGCCCGATCCCAAAAAAACGGGTTTGGAACTAACTCTAAATAGTGATCCTCTTTCATGTTGCCGACTGTATAGGGACCGTTGAAAAGGATGTCGCCCTGATCTTCTTTAAAAGGCGCGTAAACGCACGTGGATAACAGACTTAAAAAATGAGGCGTAGGGTGTTCAAGCTCGACAGCTAACGTTGTCTTGTCTAACGCTTTCACACCTACCTGACTGAGAGCTACCTTCCCTTTTTTTGCTTCTTCCGCATTCTTGAGATAGTAAAGAAGGTGAGCTTTTAAACAGTGCGCCTCTGGAGCAAGTACCTCCTTCCAGCACCGTTCGTAATCGTAAGCTGTGACCAAAGACCCATCGCAATAGCGATTTTCTTTTAACTTGAAGGTATAGTGCGTTTTGCAAGGTGAAATTTCTAAACTCTCAGCCCCAGCGAGTTCATACTCTCCGCTTAAATTTAACCGGGTTAACCCCTCAAATAACCATTTCCCAAGGCCTTTCCCTCGTGCAGCTAAAATCAATTGATGGGGGTTTAACGAGGAAACGGGCCCTGATACAAAGTTCAACCTTAGCTCTTGTCTAGCGTCAGAACGCGGGGCGTCCTTCTCCTCTTTTTTTTGCGTACATCCAGTCAATACAATCAAACTAGCTAAAAAGATAAGCAATAGCATGGCATATACCGAACGCAGTTGAACTATCGGGGCTTTGCCACTCTTTTCCTTTTGTTGACCGGCTCTAGTGCCTAGATCTTCTACCGATTTGGCAACATTCCCGCTTCTTGATTTGCGCTTGGTATCATATTGAAAATGTTTTTTCATAATTTCTTTCTATCTCCATCTACAGCGTAAACTTCCGAAGACTTTATCTCATGCAAAGATCTATTTTTTCAAACTAAAAATCAAAGGCTGCAGATAATTAAATTATTAAAAAGGTGATATGCCGCAAATACCACGAGAAGTGGCCATGAAAGAGCGCTCTGAGGGCTGTCCCCATCATCGCTCAACCCTTTTGATCTAAATAAGCTCCCACGCAAGGCGCTGGTTTTCCCCTGTCACTGCGAATGCAACTAAGAAGTCTGCTCCCCAAAAGTGATCTTGCCCCGCCAAAGGAATCACATCCATTTTTTCTGTTCCTTCTTTGGGCACGATCTGCAATTTATCTTTCCCTTTAACCACCTGAAGAGAGCGACTCTTGCCAGAAAATCGCTCGATTATTCCGGGAAACAGCGGGGGCTCGCCTTCGATGACAACGCGATCTCCCTCAATAAAAAAGACAAACGCAAGCGGATTTTCCTCTTCAAAATAGGGAAAATAGGTTGTTAAATGGACGCCATTTTCTCGCGCTTGTAGCCGAAACCACATCCACTGATTTCCTGGACACAGCGCCGAAAAGCTGCTCCTCGATTCGAGTGAACTATGCGTTTCAACAAGTCTAGACCACCCCTTTATCTCTTGTTGACTTTCCCCTTCTTTCATTTTGATATCTTTAAAGCCCCCTTGCCCCATGTGCCCTAGGCGATAAAGGCCATACCGTTCGGCATCCGCAAGAGGGTAAAAGTGAGGACCCAAGGAAATGATGTTGACTTCCTCTTTATGCAATGCGCCGAGCCCTGTATTGACCCCACTTGCAGTCACGACCGCTTGAAAGGGTGTAGCATCAAAGCGGAAAAAGCCGAGGTGATGCGCTCTTTCTTTTTGCCCGATAGCCTCGCTGACCTGCAACGGCGCGATGTGGTTGAGGGCTCCCTCTTTCTGTTCAAAAGCGAGCGCAAGAGCAAAGAAAAAAGGGTCGCACCAGCCCCATGATGTGTGTGCGAGCTCGTTGAGCTTTTGCTTAAAAGCCGTTGCCAAGGGGCCAAACTCGGCTTCTTTTGACACGAGAAATGCCATGTTAAAAAGGAGGTAAAACGCTGCTAGTAGGGATCCTTTACAAAATTCGGCTTCGCGCGTCCAAAGCGATTGAAAAGGTCGATGCCTACTATCACAAAGTGTCATCAGAAAGCGCGCTATGTGTAGCGCACGGCAAATGAGCTCTTCTTTGGCCAGCGCTACACCCAAATAGAGCCAGACGAGCGCGAGTTCTGCGCTCATCACAGGATGGGGTAGCGCTCCATCGAGAATCAGCCCCGCTGACTCTTTAACAACCGCTTGAGTTGTTGACGCTAGCGCGGTAGGCAAAGAGTCTGATCGGCAAAGGAAAGATGCCCCCATATCGAGAAAGGCGCCGCCGAGGCAAAATGTCCTTGCATACCCCCATTGTTCTAACTCTTTTAAGTGGGTGATGCCGGCCTGTTTGACTGGATCAGGTAGAGTGTCAAAAGAGCTGTTTGCGACAATAAGCCCAGCGATGAGCTGGCGACATTCGGCTAAGAAATCTTGAGGGCGTCCTATCGACTCATCTTCAAAACCGCGAACCGACGTCATGATCGTCTCTTGCGTCAACGGCTCGTGAGCGAAATAAGAACGCATCAGCCAAGATACGGAATCGCTTCCCCTTAGAAGAGATAAAGGAAGACGGTCACTCATTGCACAATCGCTTATCGAGAAGGTTATCGAGAAAAACCCCTATTTCTTACGTTCTTTGAAAAGGAGTCGTGCCACTCCCAAGCTCTTTATAAAGAGGTGAGCTTTGAGACTGGCTACGTTTGGCTATTAAGCGCTAACATCCCCGTCAAAAAGGCCTCATGCTTGTGAGTGAACTTTCTAAAAAAATACACGCGAGGCGCATGTTCACCTTAACCCCCTAAACGGGGATAAGAATTCCTAGACACCTTTTTTAAAGGGTACACAAAGATGCCTTTTCATCTCAATCCCTACTGCAGATTCAGCCAGGGCAATTGAATATAAATTTCCAAAAAAGCTCTCTGTCTAATTAACCAATCACGATTCAAGAAGCGGGAATGGTGCCAAGCGGTCATCTAGCCTTTATCTGCTTCGAGGGCCCTCATACGCCCTCATGTGTGATTACTGCAGGTGGGGGCGTGTGTAAACCGCCCCGAATCAGCGGCAAAGGTGCTAACTGAAAGCTCATCCCCTTCAGGGGATCGAGTGGTTTAATTGAAAGCTGCTCTTTGACTCTCAGGGGATACTGGCTGCGCACTTTTGCTTACCAGCTCCTTCATGTTTTTTCCAGGAACGAATTTAACTGCTTTTCGCTCTGGAATCACAATAGGAACCGACGCATTTTTGGGGTTGCGTCCGATTTTTTGTTTACGGGTCACAACTTCAAAAACACCAAAGTCTCTCAACTCAATACGATCGCCTTCTGCGAGATATTTTGTAAGAGAGTCTAAAAGAGATTGTACGACAATCCGCACTTCATTTGGATGAAGGCTATTGCGTTGGGAAATCGTGTTGATGAGCTTTTTCTTCGTAATCGTTCCCATAGCTCGCATTACTCCTTATGAGTGATTTAAATAAGAGATTTAAACTCCTCTTCGCACGCCCCCCCTTTTTCTTGCAAGCAAAAGATTAAAATAAAAAATTGTACACCAAATAATGTCGCACGCGAGCCCATCTCTGGAAGGGTATTTTAGAGGAGAAAAGTGTACGGAGCGAAGCGAACAAGGCAACCTCAAAGCGGACTTTTGAAGCTGAAAAAATAGAGGTTTTAACAAGCGGTTGGCTCCCGCTCCTTGACACCCTTTTCCAACTCAAAGAAAGCCAATGCGCGAGATGAAAACACCTCCTAAAAGTGCGTTGATATCGCTACAAGCTATGTGAGAAAAGAAAAGGTTGCAGTGGAAAAAACACTTGATTGAGAAGACTCTTCCCCTTATGAAGAAAACGAGGTGCTTTCTATGAAAACGGGCTATATTGGACGGAAGTATTTACTTCCGATTTTATCATTTGCCGGATTGCTCTTTGCTGTTTTTATGGTGATTTACGGAATGAGAAAGCCTCCTGTTCCTCCCATCGAATTCCCTCCCCCTACTCCTCCCTACAAACACTATGTTGCAGGAGCAGGCACAGTTGAAGCTGCTTCGCGTGACATTTCTATTGGGACTCCTTTTAACGAACTCGTCACCGAAATTTTCGTAGAAGTCGGCGACTTTGTCCGAGAGGGCGCACCTCTTTTTCGTCTCGACACGCGCGACTTAGAAGCTCGACTTAAAGAAGCAAAAGAACGTCTTAAAGTTGCAAAAACAAACTTTGACGATCAAGAAAAGCAGTTTACTCTGTACCAAAGTCTGCGCGATAAACGCGCTGTGAGTGAAAACGAATTTAACCAGCGGTTTTACGCAGCTGAAGGGGCACGCAATGAACTGGAAGAAGCTGCGGCTGCAGTTGATGTCATTGCCACCAACATCGAACGGTCTATCATCCGCGCACCGATTGACGGCCAAGTTCTTCAAGTCAATATCCGTATCGGCGAAGTTGTCGAACGCAACCCTTTTGATTTGAAAGCACATGTCTTATTTGGAAGTATCTTTCCCCTTCATATTCGCGTCGATATCGATGAAGATGACGCTTGGAGAATTGTTCCAGAAGAACCCGCTATCGCTTATGTTAGAGGGAATAGTTCGATTTGCGTTCCGCTGAAATTTTTATACATTGAACCTTTCATCTTACCTAAACAGGTGCTCACCGGAGATAACAGCGAACGGGTCGATACACGCGTTTTACAAGTGCTCTATGCCTTTGAACGCGATGACCTCCCCATTTATGTCGGTCAAGTGATGGATGTTTATATTAAAGGATTGCCTTCTGATGAACGGTTTTAAATGGCGTTTTTTCCTTCAAGGGCTCACGCGCTGCGCACTCCTCGCATTGACCAGTTGCGCTGTCGGCCCCAATTACCACACTCCTGAACTCGCCATGCCAACGACCTTTGTTGAAGAAAAAAAAGATCTTCCAGATGAAATTGCCGCACTCGCTTCTTGGTGGACGAGTTTTAATGATCCTCTGCTCGATGTCCTCATTCATGAAGCGGTGCAACAAAACCTCGACTTCCACATCGCTCTCGAAAAAATTGCTGAAACGCGCGCGCTGTATCACCTACAAACTGCTGAACTTTTTCCCAAAATCGATTTAAATGGTGAGCAGCGTCGATCGAGAATCTCACAAACACTCTTCGAATCTCCCTTTCTCGGCCCAACGAAGCAAGATTCTTACCGTCTCGGTTTCGATGCGAGCTGGGAAATCGACATCTTTGGAAAGATAAGACGCGCTAAAGAGGCCTCTTTTTACGACTACGAATCCCAAATAGAAAATGCCCGCGACATCTACATTACCCTTCTCGGCGATATTGCAAGCGAATACATTCAAATTCGGTCGCTGCAAAATCAGATTGACCTTAAGAAGAAAAACATCGTCATCCAAAGCGATCTCCTCAACCTTGCGCACTCCCTTTTCGACGCTGGACTAGCAAGTGATATCGAGGTCGAGACAGCGACAGCTCTACTCGAACAAGAAAAGTCGGCTTTGCCCCCTTTAGAAGAAGGACTCAGCCAAGGAATTTATCGCCTTGCCGTCTTACTCGGCAAACCTCCGGAAAACCTTGGCCAACAACCAAAAGCATTCCAACCAGTACCGACGTCGTCCCCATCGGGCTTCCTTCAGAACTATTGCGCAGACGTCCTGACATTCGCCGTGCAGAACGGATTCTTGCCATGGAAACCGCAAATATTGGCGTGGCTGTCGCCCAACTATTTCCCTCTTTTTCGATCATGGGTGAATACAGCTATAAGACGACGCAAAATGGCAAATGGTTCAAACCGATGAGCCGGCAATGGAGCTTTGGCCCTAACGTCAATTGGCCTATCCTTTACTTCGGCCGCCTACGCGCCAACATCCACGTCGCTACTGCCCAGCAAGAACAAGCCCTTCTTAATTACAAACAGACGATTTTGCAAGCCCTTGAAGAAGTCGAAAGCAACCTCGTCGCCTATAATCAAGAACAGCTCCGCCTTACCGCTATCATAAAAAAAAGAAAAGCTGCCGATGAAAGATATCTGCTCAACCGGGACCTCTATATCAGCGGTTTGATCGACTTCTCAGCGCTCCTTACAGCTGATCAAGAGCGCTTGCGCGTCCAAAGTGAGCAAACGCTCAGCCAACAAACTGTGAGCACCAACTTGGTGGCTCTTTATAAATCTTTAGGAGGTGATTGGCCATCCTCCTCTTTGCACTAAAAATTCTCATTGGCGACCGCGCCAAATTCATCGGGATCATTTTAGGCTTGAGCTTTGCCTCATTCATTATCGTCCAACAAGCTGCGATTTTCGTCGGTTTGATGGTACGTACCTACGGCTTTATCACTGATACCTCCCAACCTGACATCTGGGTCATGGATAGTAAGGTACGCTTCATCGACGACATCAAGCCCCTTAAAGACACCCAACTTTTGCTCGTGCGTGGCATTGAAGGCGTTGACTGGGCAGTTCCCTTCTATAAAGGTCTTCTCAAGGCGCGCTTACAAAACGGTAATTTTCAAATTTGTAATGTCATTGGGATCGACAACGCCACACTCATCGGCGGCCCGCCAATCATGTTAGAAGGAAAACTACGGGATTTGCGCCTCGTCGACGCAATCATCGTCAATAAAGAGGGTGCAGATGATAAGCTCGCGACCAATAGCGGCCCTGGGCGCGATAATGGCGCACCGACCATTCCCCTTCAAGTGGGCGACACACTAGAAATCAATGATAACCGCGCTGTTGTCGTCGGCATCTGTGAAACAACGCGCACATTCCAATCGCAACCTGTCATTTACACTACCTATAGCCGCGCTGTTTCTTTCGCTCCCTATGAAAGGAAGCTTCTCTCTTTCATCTTAGTCAAAGCCCAACAAGGCATTTCTTCCAAAGAGCTCTGCCACCGGATTCGCACCTACACGGGGCTCAGCGCCTACACCTCATCCGAGTTTAAATGGCTGACAATCCACTACTACCTCACCAACACAGGGATCCCGATCAACTTTGGCGTCGCCGTCATCCTCGGTTTTATCATCGGCATTGCTATTTCAGGCCAAACTTTCTATAACTTTATCCTTGATAACTTGCGTTACCTGGCGACCTTCAAGGCGATGGGAGCAGCCAATCTTCTTTTAACAAAAATGGTTTTGTTGCAAGCTGCATGGATCGGCTTTATTGGTTGGGGTATTGGCGTGGGAACAGCGTGTCTTTTCGGCTTCTTCTCACGCAGTAGCCAGCTCTCTTTTCTTATCCCCTGGCACCTTTTTGCCCTCAGCGGCGTCGTGATGTTTTTTATCTGCGGCTTTTCTGCTCTCCTCGGCCTCTATCGAGTTTATCGCCTAGATCCAGCTATTGTGTTTAAAAGTTAGAGGGTAAAGATGACCTCCAAGACAGCTATTTCTTGTCAAAACATTAAAAAATCCTTTGGAACAGGAAGCTTGCGCTTTGAAGTGTTGCACGGCGTCGATCTTGAAGTCAAAGCAGGTGAACTTCTCATGCTCGTTGGCCCCTCAGGATCGGGGAAAACCACCCTAATTTCTATTATTACAGGCATCCTCAGCTATGACAGCGGCGACTGCATCATCCTAGACCACAACCTCTCCTCTTTTTCAGACGCCGATCTCACACAATTTCGAGGCAAAAACCTCGGCTATGTCTTTCAAGCTTTTAATCTTATCCCCATGTTAACCGCTGCTGAAAACACCGCTATTCCTCTCCTCATTAACCAGACAAGTCGCGAGCAAGCGATTGAAAAAGCCAAAGAGCGTCTCACCCATTTCGGGTTAGAAGCCCACATGGATCGCTCTCCCTCTGAGCTCTCCGGAGGGCAACAACAACGCGTCGCTATTGCGCGCGCTGTCATCCACCATCCAAAGATCATTGTCTGCGATGAACCAACAAGCGCCTTAGATCAGGAAAACGGGACCCTTGTTCTTTCCCACCTCAGGCGCATCGTCGATGAAGAAAACTGTGCCCTCATCGTCGTGACGCACGATTCACGCATTTTTGACTTCGCTGACCGCATTGTTAAAATCGAAGATGGAAAAATTGCAAGCGACTCTTCCAATACATGCCCCAAAAAATAACGAGTCGTGTTAAGCTCGTTTTCTTTTTGGTTAAATTTTCTATGAAAAAACATTTTTCTCCCACTTTTGGCAGCGCCCTGATTGTCGGCGGAACAGCGATTGGCGCTGGTATGCTTGGTTTGCCGATGGCAACTGGTTCACTCGGCTTCTGGATCGCCTCTCTTGTCTTTTTCGGCTCTTTTCTCTACATGCTTCTCAGCCTTTTTTTTCTTCTCGAAGCGACTTTGATGTGCTCTAAAGAAGAGGGCGATCTCATCTCGATGGTCAAAGAGCGCCTGGGCTATGGCGGGGGAATCGTAGCCTGGCTGTCTTTTCTTCTTCTTCTCTATGCCGTTGCTGCAGCCTACCTTTCCGGGGGCGGCTCTTTGCTAGCTACCTGGATCGGCCATCTTTTTTCCATTGAGATTGCTCCAGCGGCAGGGCTTTTTCTCTTCTTAATTTGCTTCGGTTTTATCGTCGTTTTTGAAACCCGCTCACTCGACGTGTTTAACCGGATCTGTATGTTAGGGCTTTTTGCCTCATTTGCCATTCTCATCGGATTTGGCGCTCCCCATGTCAAAAAAGAGCAACTCGCTGAAGGAAGTCTGCGCGACTTGCCCCTTGCCCTTCCTATTATTGCCCTTTCGTTTACCTCGCATATCATTGTGCCCAGCCTCCGCTCTTACCTGCGCAACAATGTTTCTAAACTCAAACGCGCCCTTTTTTGGGGCAGCCTCATCCCTCTGACTTTTTACCTTATTTGGGAATGGCTTATCATCGGGATGCTTCCCCTTGAAGGGAAGCAAGGCCTTCTTGCCCTCAAATCAGCGCCCTATCCAGTAGCTGAGCTAACCGCTGCGCTCACGCAAAAAACGGGCACGCACCTCATTGGCGTCCTCGTCGGCGCTTTTTCCTTCTTTGCTATTGTCACTTCCTTTTTCGGTGTTGCGCTCAGTTTGTACAATTTTCTCGCCGATGGCTTACGGATCAAAAAGACAAAGACCGGCAAGCTCAGTCTCCTCGCCTTAATGTTTACCCCGCCAACCTTGTTCGCTCTTTTTTTTCCCACCGGGTTTCTCCTTGCGCTAGGCTATGCGGGAGTCTTTGTCGCCATTCTCTATGGCCTATTGCCCGCTCTTATGGTCTGGAAAGGGCGCTATATCGAGCAAAAAAAGACTCCCTTTCGGGTCTTTGGCGGCAAGGCGATGCTCCTTGTTCTTCTCCTCGGTTCGCTTGCGATCATCGCTTTTCAGCTTGTATGAAAATCAACAAAAGCCAATACAGAAGAAGAATACCCATTGCCCCCAAGCGCAGCAAATGGAAATCCTTATTTTAAGAGGGAAAGAAATACTCCCTTTCCTCGATGAGATAGCCAAACTACGTATCGAAGTTTTTCGTGAATGGCCCTACCTGTATGAGGGCGACCTCAAAACGGAAAAAAACTATTTTAAAGTTTATCCAAAGGCGGAAGATTCTATTTTAATTCTAACAAAAGATAAAAGCCGAATTGTGGGCATAGCGATGGGGCTTCCTATAAACGCATCTATGGAGCAAGTCCAAAG
>CAYTIT010000013.1:0-13556 GCA_964437975.1 uncultured bacterium | reverse complement strand
TTAATCTGTCGACATACGGATTAACAACAACCCGGTCGAGAGCATCCCATCCGAGAATCACTCCATCGGTTATCGCTGAAGCTGTCGTTCCCAATCCAGGGAACATGGCAAAAACACCCGACGCAATTTCTAACACCCCTTTTAAGGCTTCCTCAGCCGCCTGAGCCTTTGCCCCCTTACTCTTCGCATGATGATATTTATCGAAAGCAGCGGCCCAGCGAGCTAACCCAAAAGCAACTCCCGCTATGAGTGAAATCACAGGTATTTTCTTTAGAAGATTTTTAGAAAAATTTTGATAAGCGAAGAAATATTTAGCTAATTTAGGAAAGTCGATAAACAGCAAACTGTTTCTTCTGAAAATATCTAGCTTCCTGTAAGTTTTAGGCTCCATTTGTTGAATGACATCACCCAAGCGTTGATTTGTGTTTCTTAATTGACTGACTTGACCTTGAAGTAACGCGACCCGATTGTGAACAGGAGCTAGAACTTCATGAAACACCTGATGAAGTTCGTTGGTGCTAAGATGCAACACTTGGTTTTGATTCCCGGGTTGAACAGGTTGGAGGGGTTGGGGCATATTAACGTGAACAGGTTGAACCATGTTTTTCTCCTTTGTCGTTCTACCGGTCGCAATTCAAGCATGGGGTTGTTGCCGACTTTTGAAATACAACCGGTATCGTTGTTATTCGACCCGAAGAGAGCGGCGGCAGGCTTGTCCTCTTTAACCAAGCCAAAAAGATCGAGCCGTTCGCTTTGGGTAGCGATGGATTTTTGTGAAATCTTTTTTTTAATTCAAGGAAAAGATCCTATCGGCCGCTTTTTTAAACCCCAACTTGCCTGGCGTGCGTTGACCCCCATCCCCTAAACAGGTCGGCACGTCTTTTTTAAAAAAATATTTGACGTTTTGTGGTCTTTCGGATTTTGGACGCGAAAGAGTTGTGCTATATCTCTTACCTGGTATAATGGTGGTCAGTAAAAAGCGATGATATCCTCATTGCACATGCAAAAACAGCTCTAATTGTTGGAAGTTAGCTAGATGTTAATCATCTCTTTGAGTTGAGGGGGCGCGGTGCACTCTATCTCAACTCAGCATCACTTCTTTTTCCCTCTCTCTTTATCTACATTCTACAACACCCCCAGGTCAGCACGCACGCCGACAAACCTTTTATTGATTTTTTTTCCTTTCCATTTTTTAGACAACCCGAGGAGGACTTTTTGTGAGCCCTGACCCGTCTTTTGGAAAAGTTCGTTCGCTACTGTGGCCTATTCACCGCTTTGAACTCAAAAGGTTAGTGCCCCTCTTTTTTCTCTACGCTCTTATTTGTTTTAACTACAATATTTTGAAAATTGAAAAAGATTCACTTGTCATCACAGCTGTCGGGTCGGGCGCCGAAGCACTTCCCTTTCTCAAGGTTTGGGGAATTTTGCCGATGGCCCTACTGACCATGTTGATCTTTACCAAACTCTTTAACCGCTTTTCTCAAGAAAAAGTTTTTTATATCATGACGGGAGGGTTCCTTGCGTTTTTCCTCTTTTTTATTACCGTTTTATACCCTTTACGCGACGCAATCCACCCTCATGCCCTCGCCGATCAGATCCAAGCCTCTTTACCCCCAGGCTTTAGCGGCTTAATCGCCTTGTTTCGCAATTGGTCCTATACCCTTTTCTATATCATGTCTGAATTGTGGGGAACAGCGATTATGAGCGTCTTGTTTTGGGGTTTTGTCAACGAAATTTCAAGTATTAAAGATGCCAAACGCTTTTATGGCATTTTGCTCGTCGGCGCTAACCTCGCGACGATCGGCTCGGCAAAACTCACCCGGTTCTTTACCTCACACGTCGCTTACTCTTCTTGGATGCCGTCGCTTGCTCCTGAAGAAAAAACAACGACCTTAACTATTGTCGTTGTCACGGTTGCCGGCTTGCTGGCCATCGCTCTTTTTCGGTGGTATCACGTCGCCGTGGTCGCCAAAGACCCCTTGCTCAGATTCCACAATATCCC
Organism: uncultured bacterium; assembly: GCA_964437975.1. GTDB lineage: Bacteria > Chlamydiota > Chlamydiia > Chlamydiales > Simkaniaceae > JBCCHO01. The sequence goes on along the minus strand of CAYTIT010000013.1, from coordinate 11,554 downwards.
CCATGCTCCCCGCACCAACAAGCCGAAGATGGGGTTAAGAAAAAGTTTTTCTTTTATTGCCAAATCCCCCTACCTCGTTTTTATCGCCGTTGTCGTTATCGCATTTTACCTCACCAACCATATGACAGAGGTCATTTGGAAAGACCAAGTCAAGCGCTTTTATCCCGACCCCACCTCGTTTAAAGCCTATACAGCGAATGTGCACTTCACGATCGGGATTTTATCGGCTATCACAGGTCTCTTCTTCTGTGGACCTCTTATTCGTCGCCTGGGATGGACGCTGAACGCGCTCATGACCCCGCTGATTATGTTTGTCACAGGCTTTCTCTTTTTTGCCATTGTCATTTGGAAAGATGCGCCTGCCCTTCAACGTTATACCTCGTTTATTGGCCTCTCGCCCCTCGCTTTAGGTGTTCTGTTTGGCACGATCCAAAATATCTTGTCGCGCGGCTGTAAATATACTTTTTTCGACGCGACGAAAGAGATCGCCTTTATCCCGTTAAATCGGGAGTCTAAACTCAAGGGCAAAGCAGCCATCGATGGCGTCGGCTCGCGCCTTGGGAAGTCTGGGGGTGCTGTCCTTCAACAAGGTTTGTTAGTCATCTTTGGAAGTATCAGCGCAACTGTGCCGATTGTCGCGCTCCTTCTCCTAGTGGTCACACTGGGCTGGGTGAGCGCTACCCAGGCGCTAGGACGCCGCTTTAACCGAATGACAAGTGAAAGCGAAGCTGGCCCTACAGTAGAAGAGCCTGGCACACCTTTAGCAGACAACCCCTCTGGCACAAAAGCCACCATCTAACCGGGAGCCAAGATTAGCGTGATAGACTCTATTCTCGATTTTATCTTAACCCATCGCGCCTATGCTCCTTGGGCACTTTTTTCCCTTTTGCTCCTTGCTGGATGCAATATCCCGATCAGCATCGATCTGTTAATGGTCGCAAGCGCTGTTCTCGCAGCGACGGCTCTCCCAGAAGCGACGACTGCGCTCTATTTCACGATGCTTGCCGGCTGCGCTTTCTCTGCGTGGATTGCTTATTGGATTGGCCGTCGCCTTGCCCCGAAATTTTTGGATAAACCCTGGTTTGCTAAACTTTTGCCGACCCAACGCGTCCAACGTATCCACCGATTTTACCAAAAGCGAGGGTGGTTAACGATGATCGTCGGCCGCTTTATCCCTTTTGGTATCCGCAATGGAATTTTTATGACTGCAGGAATCAGCAAGGTTCCTTTTTCCCGCTTTATGCTACAAGATGGGGTGGCTTGCCTGCTATGGACGACCCTTTCTTTTACGACCTATTACTACCTTGGCCTCAACTACGAAACACTCAGCCACCATGTCAAGACCGTCAACTTAGCAATATTTTTCGCTTTCGGTGTGACGGTAATTGCTTTTTTTTGGTATAAAAAATACAAAAACAGCCGTTATAACCGGAAAAAACCTTAAACGCTACATGCTCAATCCGCCTAATAGCCTCTCGTTTTTGCGCGCTCCGCTCGCTCTTTTACTCCTTATTGAAAATGTCGCTTTGCGTACCTGCATTATTTTGCTTGCTATGTTAACCGACTGCGTCGATGGATACCTTGCACGCCGCTACCGCTATACATCGCGGTTTGGCGCGATTCTCGACCCTCTCATGGATAAATTTTTTGTTTATGTCGCCCTTGCGATCCTTTTTTACGAAAATCGCCTCTCTTTTTGGCTCGCCCTTGCGATGTTATCGCGCGATGGCGCACTGATCGCCTACCTCATTTATTTAGGGGCCAAAAGGCGACGCGACGCCTTGCTTTTTAAACCGATCCGGTGGGGGAAAGTGACAACTGCCGCTCAATTTTGCTTTCTTATCGCCCTCTTTTTGAAGGTAAAAGTGCCAAGCTCTCTTTTCTTTTCTTTTGTCCTCTTTGGGGTCCTTGCTTTTATCGAGCTCGTGCGGAGCCCCTCACTCCTTACACAACAAAAAACAACTTTCTCTCGTTAAATGAATTTTCCTAAGATGTCTTTTTCCCACCACTTGGCGACAGCACTTGCCCTGATTTTCGGGATTGCCGCCGGCTTGTCCAGATCGCCTTATATTGCCGCTTTCTCGCGCGAAGCGACCACTCTTTTTATGACATTGCTCCAACTTCTCAGCGGTCCGATGATTTTTCTAGCGATTATGTCAACGCTCACCCAAATTGCTGCCCCTGGCGTGCTTAGCTCTACTGTCAAAAAGCTCTGCACCTATACCCTCGCAACCACCCTACTCGCCGCTGTGATCGGCTTAGCTCTTTTCCTCGTCGTCCACCCCGCATCGCCCACCTCTTTACTTGGAACAGCAGACCTGCCCGCTGCAGTCCAAACAAGTTACTGGGACGCGCTCAAAACCATGATCCCGTCGAACATCATTGAACCTTTTCGCACCAATAACGTCATTGCCCTCGCCCTTATCGCCCTCGCTTTGAGTCTTGCTCTACGCTCATTGCCGCAACAAACAAGCCAAGTGACAACAGCGTTTTTTCGCGCCCTTTTTGAAGCTCTTCTCTTTCTTACTTCTAAACTGATGGTCATCATCCCACTAGCTATCTTTGCCTTCACAGCGCAGCTCACTTTACAACTTACGACAAAAGCAGCTACCTTCACCCCGTTTCTTTGGTATGCCGGCTGTGTTCTAGGCGCTAACCTCATTCAGGGGTGCTTGGTCTTGCCCGCTTTTCTCAAATTTAAGCGCCACTCTCCCCTTGTTGTCGCTCGCCACATGTTACCCGCTCTTCTCATCGCTTTTATCTCGAAGTCGTCGACGATCGCCCTTCCCCTTTCGCTCAAATGCGCGATTGACCGGCTGAAAGTGTCAGATCAAACAGCTCGGATCAGCTTTCCCCTCTGCTCTGTCATCAATATGAATGGGTGCGCCGCGTTTATCCTCATTACAACCCTCTTTATCGCGACTAGCTACGGTGTGGTTTTTTCGGGTTGGGAACTCGGGCTATGGGTTGCTTTTTCAACTTTAGCAGCAATTGGCAATGCCGGCGTCCCGATGGGGTGCTTCTTTCTCACTTCGGCTTTTTTACTCGCTATGGGGTTGCCTCTCGAGAGAATGACCTTGATCTTGCCCCTGTATGCTTTTTTTGACATGGTTGAAACTGCCCTCAATGTCTGGTCAGATAGCTGTATCACCTACCTAGTCGATCGCGATCTCAAACAAAAACAAGCTCTTGCTCAAGGTCTTCAAGGGGCATAAAGGTACAGCACGCGCACCTCTTGGGAAGGTACTGTGTCTTTGCGCTTTGCTTTGGCATAAACTTTTTGCGCGATAAAAGAGAGGTTCACTTCGGCTTGAATCACCGAAGGCACCTTCGGTGCCTGGCTTAATTTTTTGTCGATGCGCTCGGGGTGGGGACAAAGAAGGGTCGGCACCCTTTCAACTGCCGCTGCGAGATCACTTGGCTTCACGAGCCGCACCTTGTCTCGAAAAGAGACTCCTTGCTCTTCTTGTTTCCCTTCAAGGACGTACGCCCCATGAGAGTAGGCATCGCAAACAAGCGCAAAAGGGCCTAAGGCTTGTGGAACAAACCGCTCTAAGCTACAAAAAGGGACAAGGGGAATGGCGCGCGCAAAGCCAAGCGCCTTGGCCGCGATCACTCCCATGCGCGTTCCTGTAAACGAGCCGGGACCTTGTCCCACGCCAATCGCTTCAATCTCACGTTGTTTTAACTTCGCTTCTGCCAAGAGGGTTTTGAGTGCGGGAAGAAGTGCCTGCGACTGTTTTTTTTCCGGTAGAAAAATAACATTAAGCACGTGATCTTGTTCACACAATGCGACAAAACTCTCTTCGCCACTTGTTTCAATGATTAAATGTAACATAAACTTTTTAAGTTGTTGGTCTCTACCGATCGGTATAGGCTCTATTTTACCTCGATTTTCTTTTATTTTCCTCTATTTTCCCCTCTATACCGAGCGTGATTCAAGAAGCAGCCGATCAACACGATGGAGATGATGGCACAAGCGGTCAACTTGCGTTTATTTGTCTACCTCAATTAATAAGAAAAGTGGATGCAGGGTTGTGGCCCCAGCTAGCTCTTTGAACGCCAGCGCTAAAAACCCAAAGAGACGTTGCCTATTTAAGAAGTGATTTGCTAGACTGGAACGATCTATAAAAGGAGAGCTTTTCCCTCTTTTTCATTTTCAGTGGTAAAAAAGCTGAAGTTAAAGGCGAGAGGCTTTTAGCACCCTCTAATTGGTAACTTTGAATTAAGGACGTTTGCTTTTGTCTGCCCCGTTTGACGATGATACTCCCCTAGATGGAGCTGAAGACCCCGAAGAAAAAAAAGACTCTCTTGAAGATCACCTCATCGACAGCGATATCGAAAGCCTCGTTGGACGCAAAAAAGTTCCCCTCCAAGAGCACTCTTTCCCAGAAGAAGTCTTTATCTTGCCTTTGACGCGCCGCCCTTTCTTCCCTGGAATGGCCGCGCCTCTCGTGATTGAACCCGGCCCTTACTACGAAGTACTCAAGGTCGTCGCTAAGCAACCTCATAAAATGCTCGGCCTTTTCCTGACGAAGAAAGAAGAAGTTAATATTTACGATCTCACTTTCAAAGACCTCCACAAAGTCGGTGTCCTTGCCAATATCTTGCGCATTGTCCCGCTCGAACAAGGGGGCGCACAAGTCGTTCTCAACATGGAAAAGCGGGTCAAAATCAAGGCGCCGATTGCCAAGTCAAAGTATCTGCGCGCCAAGGTTTCTTATCACGATGATGTGATCACCCACGACCAGTCAAAAATCATTAAAGCCTATTCGATCAGTATCATCACAACGATCAAAGAGCTGCTCAAACTCAATCCTCTCTTTAAAGAAGAGCTCCAAATCTTTTTAGGCCACTCCGACTTTACCGAGCCAGGTAAACTCGCCGATTTTGCCGTTGCGCTCACAACAGCTGGACGCGAAGAGCTCCAAGACATTTTAGAAACGTTTGATATTCAGTCGCGCATCGACAAAACGCTCATCTTGCTGAAAAAAGAGCTCGACTTGAGCAAGCTCCAAAGTAGTATTAATCAAAAAATCGAAGCGACCATTTCCAAAACCCAGCGCGAGTTTTTCTTACGCGAACAGCTCAAAACGATCAAAAAAGAGCTCGGTCTAGAAAAAGACGATAAAACGTGCGATATCGAAAAGTTTCGCGAACGTTTAGAAAAAAGAAAAGTCCCCGAAGATGTCCAAAAAGTGATCGACGAAGAACTCGATAAGCTCGGTGTCCTCGAAGTCCAATCGGCAGAGTACGCTGTTTCGCGCAACTATCTCGATTGGCTGACCATTGTTCCCTGGGGCCTTGTCAGCGAAGAAAACCACAATTTGGCTCACGCTGAAAAAGTCCTGGAAGAAGATCACTATGGCCTGAAAGATATTAAAGAAAGGATCTTAGAGTTCATCGGCGTTGGCAAGCTCGTTGGCGGCGTCAAAGGGAGCATCATTTGTTTTGTCGGCCCACCAGGTGTCGGTAAAACCAGTATTGGCAAAAGTATCGCCCGCGCGCTCAACCGCCAGTTTTTCCGCTTTTCTGTCGGCGGCATGCGCGATGAAGCCGAAATCAAAGGGCACCGCCGCACCTATATTGGAGCCGGACCTGGGAAGATCATTCAAGCGTTGAAAGTGACCCAAACGATGAACCCCGTCATCATGCTCGATGAAGTCGATAAAATGGGCGCGAGCTACCAAGGCGATCCCGCATCGGCCCTTTTAGAAGTTCTCGATCCCGAGCAAAACAAAAGCTTTCTCGACCACTATCTCGACGTGCGGTGCGATATTTCCAACGTGTTATTTATCGTCACAGCTAACATCCTCGATACGATCCCCGGCCCCCTCCAAGATCGGATGGATATCCTCCGCTTATCGGGTTACATCCGCGACGAAAAAGTCGCCATCGCCAAAAAATATCTCATTCCCAAAAATAGAAAAGCAATGGGGCTTAAGTCGACCCAAATTGCCTTTACTTCAAGTGCTTTGAAGGAAATGATCGAACACTATGCTCGAGAAGCAGGTGTGCGCGGCTTTGAAAATATCCTCAAGAAGATTTTACGCAAAGTCGCTGTTGCTATCGTCAAAAAAGAAGAGGAAAAAGGAAAAAAGAAACGCAAAACTCCTGAAAAAAAAGAGACGATCACCGAAAAAAAGATCGAAACCTATTTAGGCAAGCCTATTTTTACAACCGACCGCTACTACAAAAAAACACCGGTTGGCGTCTGCACTGGGCTTGCTTGGACAGCTCTTGGAGGGGCGATCCTCTACATCGAAGCGGTAGAAACTGTGTCTGACAAAACCTCGATGAAACTCACAGGGCAGGCGGGCGATGTCATGAAAGAGTCTGCTCAAATTGCGTGGAGCTATGTTAGCAGCGCCCTAGAACACTACGCGCCTAAAATTGAGTTTTTTGACCATAAAGAAGTGCACCTCCACGTCCCCGAAGGGGCGACACCAAAAGATGGCCCTTCGGCCGGCATTACGATGGTCACATCGCTCCTTTCTCTGATTACAAAAACTCCCGTCATCTCTGACCTTGGGATGACAGGCGAAGTGACATTAACAGGGAAAGTTCTTCCTATTGGCGGCCTCAAAGAAAAGCTCATTGCCGCCCGTCGCTCTAAACTCAAAACGCTGGTTTTCCCCTTTGAAAACCAACGCGATTATGCTGAGCTTCCCGATTACTTAAAAAAGGGGCTAAAGATTCACTTTGTCAAGCACTACGATGAAGTCTACACGATCGCCTTTCCCAGAAAGCAACGCCCATCATCCCATGGCTGAGTGTTGGAAAAAGGCCTATCTTGCGAAACGCATTTTTCCAGACGCCCTCGACGAAAAAATTGCCTCTTTGCGCGCACAAAACAAGAGCATTGCGACACTCAACGGCTCTTTTGACCTGCTCCACGCCGGCCACTTAGACATTATCTACCAAGCCTCTAAGCAGGCCGATTGCCTGATCGTTGCTCTTAATAGCGATGCCTCGATTGCCGCTTACAAAAACCCCTCCCGCCCTATTCTCCCGTTAGAAGAGCGCTTGCAACTCATCGCAGCTCTTGTTTTTGTTTCTTATGTCACCCATTTTGACGAGCTCGATCCGCGCAAGCTACTCGGCCACATCCGTCCTGACGTTCATGTTAATGGAGCCAACTACGGCGCGACATGCATTGAAGCTGATCTCATTCGCTCTTACGGCGGGCGACTTCACCTTGTTGACCTCTTTGCGGGGCGGTCGACGACAAGCATCATCGAAAAAATCAAAAAGCAGCCGTCTAGCTGAACCAAACCGAGCTTGACGACAAACTTTACCGATCACAATCCAAGCATCGGTAGACAACCCTCAGTGTATTTTTTTTAAAAACTAGCTATCGTGTAAACTGTCTTTTAATCCTCTCCACGGGGCAACATTCCCTCATATTTTTTTTAAACCTAAGTTCAAAGAGGCTGAAATGCCTGTCTTTCCCAGGTAGGGCGAAAATATCCTTTCTCGGAAAAGGGGGATTTCTTAAAATTAGAGTAGAGCTCTTGTGCCCTATTTTAAGTTTATTTTTTATTTGCAGGGCACGCTAAGGGCATTGACCTACTTGAGTTTTTTAGACCCTTTGCAAGAGGCCGCTGTATGGCAAAACAAAAATATCCAGAACCGCAAAATCCACTGATTCTCAGATTCCACCGCTTAATGGATGCTTTTGCCAAATCAGATGATGAGCGCGATTTTTACCTTGATAGGGTGGAGGGGTTTATCCTTTTTGCCGATCTCGACAAGAGCGTAGAAGAGATCGAGCTTCTCGAAAAAGAGGTCCAAGGAAGCCCTGACAGGTATGCCTTGATCCCCAAAATGACCTTTTATGAAACAAAAAAATTCATGGAAGGGTTTGTCAATGAGAAAGTTTACGATATCGATACAAAAGAAAAACTGCTCGATATTATCCAATCGAAAGAAGCGCGGGAAAACTTTTTAGAATTTATTTACGACCATTTAGCTGAATTAGAGAAGTGGCAACTTTATTATCACGAACGCTCAAGAGTGCGCATTATCGAGTGGTTGAGAAATACAGAGTTTCGCTTTGTCTTCGAAGAAGATCTCGATGTGCCCAAGCTTACCTTGGAAAAAGTGAAACACCACTTGTTTCAAGCAACAAAGCTTCCTAAAGAGGTGCAAGCTGCCCGCGAAACGATCGAAGCAAAAGCAAAAACCTATTACTCTGATGCGGCACTCAATCCACGCCCCAAAAGAGGCCGTCCACCAAAGCAAACAGCTAAGGCCGAAGTTGAACCTCAATACACCGTCGATATTTATACGACGGTGCCGCAAGCAGCAAGGCCTTTTCTTTTCCGACCCGACTTTACAAGTACAGCAGTGACATTTTCTGCGCGCTTTGACACAGAAGCGCAGCTCCTTGCAAGTTTACGTGGAAGCTCGCGCGCCAAAGTCGACACGCGACTCGAAGCACTTTCGCTGCGGCTTGAGTCCTTGCGCAACCTTTCTGATCGCCTGCGCGTCTCCGGAGGATTGGAAATTGAAGAAGAGGGCAAGCTCTTTGAATTTGGCTCTGAACGGACAATCGAGGCGAAAGAGAAAGTTGTCGGTGAGAAAAAGACAAAAGTCGAAACGATTGTGACAGGAGTTCTTCCAAAAAAGCTAGGGGGGCGGAAGGTAAAAAAAGAAGCCTTACCCGAGCTGCTTAAGAAAAAACAAGAAGCGGGAATTAAGCAGGTGAGTATTATTAAAAAGACCCCCTTAAAAGGGATGAAGAGAAAAAAGAAAAAATCTTAACTAAGATCGGTATATAGATAAGAAGGGAAGAGTGTGACGTTAAAGGTTTGTCAAAGGAGCGAAAAAGGAGCTCATGTTAAAGCGCATTGCCACCGCGTCTTGCGGCGCATGCTTCAGTGTCGTTTGATCGACGATAAAATGAAAAAGCTCGTGCGTCAAAATAAAGGAGGCACTTTTCACTTATCACCTAATGGCCATGAGCTGATCGGAGTTGTCAGTGCCTTGAGCTTGCAAGCGGGGAAAGATTGGGGGCTCCCTTATTACCGCGATCGGGGCTTTGCCCTCGGCTTGGGGTGTTCTCCAGTAGAAATATTGACCGCTTTTTTAGCGCGTAAAGGGCGCCATCACTCGGGTGGGCGGATGATGCCCGACCATTTTTCTCATAAGGAGCTGCGCATTCCATGCCAGTCAAGTGTTGTTGGGTCGCAGTTTTTGCAGGCTGTTGGCGTCGCAAAAGGGGCCAAGCTCGCCGGCAAAGATGAAGTGGTTTATGTTTCGGGGGGCGAGGGCTCGACTTCTCAAGGTGACTTTCATGAAGCGCTCAACTACGCCGCTCTTCATCAGCTCAGCGTTGTTTTTGTGATTCAAGATAATGGCTGGGCTATTTCGGTGCCGATAACTGAGCAGACAGCTGGCGGATCGATTGCGCCGATGGCGCGTGGCTATGAAGGGTTGTCTGTGCACGAAGTCGACGGATGCGATTACGAGCAAGTTTCAACAGCTTTAACAGCCGCTGTTGCTAAAGGGCGGAAGCTCTTAGGGCCAAGCCTTATCGTAGCTGCGATTCCCCGGTTAGACGCGCATAGCAATAGCGACGATCCGAAAAAATACCGCTGCACTGAAGAGATGGCAGCTGAGTGGGATAAAGACCCAATCACCTGCTATGAAAAATGGCTAGTCGCCATGGGGCTGGCTCACGAAGAGGAGATCTCGACGCTGCGCAAAGAGGTTAAAGATGAAGTGGAAGCGGCGGCGCGCACGGCCGACACTCTCGACTATCCCGATCCTGAGGGCGTCCTCGACCACGTATTTAAGCCTCACAAAGTGGCGTTGACCCCCCCCCTAAACGCCGCCCCCAAAACAGGTCAAGAAAGCATCGTCATCATGGATGCTCTGCGCGCAGGGCTCGAAGAGGAAATGGAGCGCGATCCTGGCGTGATTGTCTTTGGCCAAGATGTCGCGCATGGAAAGGGGGGTGTTTTCGGGATTACCCGCGGCCTTACGGCCAAGTATGGCAAAGAGCGCTGCTTTAATACTCCACTTGCAGAGTCAACGATCGTCGGAACAGCGATCGGCCTTGCTGTTCAAGGCGACTTTCGCCCTGTTGCCGAAGTGCAGTTTGCCGACTACCTTTGGACGGGAATTAACCAACTCTTTAATGAGCTTGCAAGCTACCACTACCGCTCTAACGGCGAATGGCACTGCCCTCTTGTGTTGCGGATGCCCTATGGAGGCTACATTCAAGGAGGGCCCTACCACTCACAAAGTATCGAGGCCTTTTTATGTCACTGCCCAGGGTTAAAGGTGGTGATTCCCAGTCACGCTGCCGATGCAAAAAGGCTCTTAAAAAGCGCTATTCGCGATCCAAATCCCGTCGTTTTTTTAGAGCATAAAGCCCTTTATCGCCAACGCGTTTTTGCAGCGCGCGCAGAGCCAGGAAAAGATGAGCTCTTGCCGTTTGGGCAAGCAGCAACTGTGCGCGAAGGAGAAGATGTGACGGTGGTATGTTGGGGGTTGATGGTATCTATGGTCGTCGATACGGCAATGAAGCTTGAGCGCGAAGGCATCACCGTCGATATTATCGATCCTAGAACGCTCAACCCCTTCGACCTTGAGACGGTCCTGGCCTCGTTAGAAAAAACCGGGAAAGTGTTGATTGTTCACGAAGCGCCACTTACCTGTGGTTTTGGCGCCGAGATCGCAGCACAACTTGTCGAGCGCGGTTTCGATCACCTCGATGCACCGATCGCCCGCTTGGGGAGCTTAGCAACATGCGTTCCCTACTCTAAACTGCTCGAAGAACGCGTTTTGCCACAAAAACAAGATATCGAAGCAGCTATTCGCAAGCTCGTCGCTTATTAATGACCCTACCCATCGTCTGATTCAAGAAGCGGGAATTGCGCCCATGCCCGCGCACTTCTTCTTTCTTACGAGCGAAGCAGCCGATCAACAGGAGGGAGGTGCTAGCAACGGCAAACAACCGATGCTTGGATCACGTTCGGCTAGAGCTTGGTTTTTAAACAACCTTTATGATATGTTTTTTTCGATTTTGCACTGTTTCTTAAAAAAGCGTTGCTACGCGGGCACTCCTTAGCGCCTTTCTTTGACCTCCTTGAACCGGTGCATGCTTAACTCTATAAAACATGGTGGTTTTTATGACTTTGTCTGTGACAAGCTCCCCTCAACTCATGATACAAAACAGAGTCAACTCAAAGGGTGCATGGAAAGACACTTCTGGGTTAAAACGCCTCAATCATACTTGGTGTCGTTTATCAGCCACTTATGTCGGGAAAATAAACGACGTAGCTGTTTTGCTTTTTAAACAGGTGCGAAAACATTTGATAGGGGGACCTGAGATAAGTTGTTTTTTCTTTAATGGCCATGCTGTTTCTTACTATGGCAAGAAAAAAATGAGCGCTGTCTCAATAACAAGAGACCCTAGTTTTTTTGTTAATACAATACGCAGGTTGGATCTTCCCCCTAAGTCAAACACCCCCCTTCCCTCGCATTTGGACACTGATTGGCTTGCTGACTTGTCTTATGGCGGGAAGTTAAGAGAAAATATAGA
>CAYTIT010000012.1:0-13893 GCA_964437975.1 uncultured bacterium | reverse complement strand
GCGATTTATTCTGCTACTAAGAAACGATTGTATAAACAGCCTTATGTGAAGGTTTATGATGTACTTGGATAATTGTTGAATTGTTTTCTACATTCAACTATCAACCAAAGCCGTCATTCTGAACTTGTTTCAGAATGACGGCTTTGTTGTAACCACAACTTCAAACCAACTTTATAAAATCCATCACTAGCATCAATATCCAACTCATACTTATCAGGAAAATACACTTCCAACCGTTCCTTTACATTAGGAATCCCCACTCCATGAGATTTGATTCTTCTTTTTGATTTCCGAGTAGCTACTGTATTTTCTATTTCAAAAATTAGTGCATTTTTTAAATCAAATGTATAAAATTTCTTAAAATTTTTTTTTTTTTTTTGACTCGCGCTCTTTATCTTTTTCATATTCTGCAAATGATTCAAGTCGGGAAAACAATCTATTAACTGACTTTTGAGTCTCTTTCAACATCGCATTATGTAAAGAGTTCAACTTAATTATACTGTCACAGACATCTATCGAACGATCGTTAGTTACTTCATCCATTTTCTTTTGTATTTCGATAGTATTATCAACAACTTTTAGTGAGTCTCTGAAGTTTTCGAAAGAATCAAGCATATTATCAAGTGGACTGGGTTGGGGGGTTAGAACTTGTTCTTCTCTTTCGTCTTCACTGTCTGGATAGATACAGTCGTCTTCGTCTAGGAAGCGGGGCCTATTTGGGTTTTTTCCATCGTGAAGTTCTAAGAAATTGGCGAACATCTCATTAGACGTCACATTTTTATAAACAGAAGAAGATTGACGGGTGAAATCAATTGACATGTTACTCTCCTTTATCGAAGTAAGTTCGCAAGTTCCAAGGCTCGGCCAAAGCTGTGTCACTCAACACATTAGAAAAAAGGCGCTCTACCGATCGGTAAAGCGTTTCAAGGGTGTAAATGATGACATTATTTTATTTTTTTTCCAACGAACATGTTGCTTTTTAGATAGTTGCTTTTTTAAGCATCGTCTTTGGGGCATGTTTTTTCAAGGTGGAGCAAAAGGGTTTTATCGAGATAGGGAGGTGTCTTCGTAGCAGCGGTTAGGTACTTTCTCTTTCAGCATGACGTTGTAGTTGAGATTGCGCATGATCCAGATAGAGCCGCCAACGAGAACGATGATCAGAAAAACGGCAAAAAAGAACATCATGAGATTCCAGCGGGGCTTAGATTCAAGACCCAGATGTAGAAAAAAAATCAGCTGAATAAAGACTTGCACAATGGCGAGAGAGAGAAGCGAAAAAGTCAACACACCACATGAAAGGTGGTAGTGAACGACAATGCGGTAGGATGCCAAGGTAAGAATAAGGGAAAAGATAAACCCTAAAATGACTGGTTTAAAGCTGAGATTCCAACCGTGGTGCGCATCAATCATAAACGATGACTCCCATTAAATAGACAATCGTGAAAATAAAGACCCAAACGATATTGAGAAATTGCCAAAACATCCGTAAACAGGTAATACGCCTCATGGCGTGTCTTGTCACCCCTTCAAAGAGGATGGGGATAGTGAGCACAATAATCCAAAGCATGCCAAAAAGAAGGTGAAAGCCATGGGTGCCAATGAGGGTGAAAAAAATAGATAAGAATGCATTTGCACGCCAATGATGGCCATCGGCAATCAGGCGGCTGAGCTCGTTGTACTCCATCCAAAGGAAAAAAGCTCCTAAAACAAAGGTAATCCAGGAAAAGGCAAGCGAGTAACTTCGACTTCTACGGTGAACAGCGGCGCCGGCAAGGCCGATGGTCAAGGTGCTTAAAAGGAGGATGAGGGTTTGAAAGAGGGTGATCGGCAAGTGAAAGAGTTCGTGCGAAGAGGGCCCGCCAAATGTGCGGTTGCGCAACACGGCATAGACGGCAAAAAGGGTAGCAAAGAGCATAAAATCGCTAATTAGATAAAGCCAAAAACCAAAAACTGTTTTAGAGTAGCTGTCGTGGTGGCTGTCGGGGTATTTTTCTACCTTAACGGCGATCGATTTGCTCATGATAGCTCCCCTTGCTTTGCTTCTATTTTCCGCACTTCTTCTGCCGGCACAGTGTAGTCGGTGTGTCGCTCAAATAAGCGGGCAATTGCACACCCAATGATCGCGATGGCACTGAGCGCTGCAAGCCAAAACATATACCAAACAAGGGCAAAACCCAGAATAAAACTCAATGTTCCTATCCAAAATCCCGCCGCTGTGTTGCTCGGCATATGGATGCCTTGATAGCTTTTTTGAACCTTAGGTGCTCCTTGGCGATGCTTTGCCGCCCAAAAGGGGTCTCTTTCATCAACAGAGGGGTCGATGGCAAAGTTATAAAAAGGAGGTGGTGAAGTTGTCGACCACTCAAGGGTCCGGCCATTCCACGGATCGCCTGTTTTGTCGCGGTAGGTGTGGCGTTTTTTGATGCTGACGTAGAGTTGAACTCCTTGAAAGAGGATCGCGATTAAAATAATGAGTGCGCCAAGACTTGCTGTGACAAAAAGGGGTTGCCAGTCGGCGACGTTGTAGTAATTTAAACGACGCGTTGCCCCCATAAAACCGAGTAAATAGAGTGGAGAAAAGGCAACAACAAATCCGATCAACCAACACCAAAAGGCCCGCTTGCCCCATTTTTCATCTAAAGTGAATCCGGCAAATTTAGGAAACCAGTAGCTGTAGGCTGCAAAAAAACCAAAGAGGACGCCGCCAATGATCACAAAGTGAAAGTGGGCAATGAGAAACAAGCTGTTGTGAATTTGGAAATCAGCGGCGGGAAGCGACATTAAGACCCCCGCCATCCCACCAAGGGTAAAAATGATGACAAAGCCTAAAAACCAAAGAAGGGGGGTTGTAAACCGCACTCGGCCACGGTACATCGTAAAGAGCCAGTTAAAAACTTTGACCCCCGTTGGAACGGCAATGATCATCGTCATGATACCGAAAAATGAGTTGACATTGGCGCCGGCACCCATGGTGAAAAAGTGGTGGAGCCAGACGATAAATGAAAGCACCATAATAGCAGCAATCGCCCAAACCATCGAGGTGTAGCCAAACAGCTTTTTACGCGAAAAAACGGGGACGACTTCGGAAAAAACGCCAAAAAAAGGCAAGATTAAAATATAGACTTCAGGATGGCCCCAGGCCCAAATAAGGTTGATGTACATCATCGGGTTGCCGCCGAAATTTGCAGTGAAAATTTTTGTTCCAAGAAGGCGGTCTGTTGTTAACATCCCCGCTGTTGCTGTTAAGATCGGAAAGGCAAAGACGACAAGCAAAACAGTGGCAAAACTAGCCCAGGCAAAAATAGGCATCTTCATGAGTGTCATGCCCCGACACCGCATTTTCAAAATAGTGACAAGAAAATTGATGCCCGAAAGGAGAGTGCCCACCCCTGAAATTTGGACGCTCCAAAGCCAGTAATCAACGCCTACTCCCGGGTTGTACTTAAGGCCTGATAGGGGAGGGTAGGCGGTCCAACCTGTTCCAGCAAAAACCCCGATGACAAGAGAAACGAGGATGTAGAGTCCTCCTGCAGTGAAAAGCCAAAAACTGAGTGAATTAAGAAAGGGAAATGCGACGTCGCGAGCCCCAATCTGCAAGGGCAATACGAGATTGATAATGCCAAAAACGACCCCCATGCCAACGAAAAAAATCATCGTGACACCATGGGCAGTAAAAATTTGTTGGAAATGCTCGGCACCTAAGTAACCTGTCGAGTCACCACATGCCATAGCTTGCTGCGCGCGCATCATGAGGCCGTCGATGAGCCCTTTGACAAGCATCACTCCAGAAACAAAGATGTACATGATGCCAATTTTTTTATGGTCGACAGAGGTGAGCCATTCGCGCCATAGCCATTTCCAACGTCGGTGATAGGTGACGAGCGCAATCAACGCTAATGCACCGAGAAACATCGAGATGCCCGCGCCATACTCGATAAGGTCGTGTTTAAAAGCATCTAAATTAAGTCGTCCGAACATGAGACTTACCTTACTCTTTGTCTTCTGGAGGGGGGCTGTACTTCATGATAATGCGATCAAATAACTGGCGATCTGCTAAAGTATAAAAAGAGACAGGGGCATCTTCACTTGGGACTGCCAACTGCTCGTAGTTGTTAAAGTCGAGCGTCGTTCCTTCGCGTTTCACCTGGCTCACCCATTGGCCAAACTCTTCTTCAGAACTCGCTTTTGCAGTGAAGATCATCCCCGCAAACCCTTTGCCGCTAATATTTGCTGAGGCCCCTCTAAACATGCCCATCTTATCTGCGATTAAGTGAATTTTGGTGCGCATTGCAGGCATTGCATAGATTTGTCCTCCTAACTCGGGGATCCAAAACGAGTTCATTGGTGCATCTGCTGTGATTTCAAAGTTGATAGGGGTTTGTGCCGGAAATTGGACGAAATTCATTGTGGCAATGCCCTCTTCAGGGTAAATAAAGAGCCATTTCCACTGTAAAGCAACTGCCTGGATAGAGAGGGGCTTTTTTTCTGTCTTTAGGGGTTTAAACGGGTTGAGTTCATGGCTTGACTTCCATGTAATGACAGCGAGAATGGCGATAATAGCAAGTGGAATGCCCCACCAGCAACACTCAGCGATTGAATTATGTTCCCAGTCGGGAGTAAATTTTGCTTTTTCTCGCCCTTCGCGGTAGCGCCAAGCGAAGACCAAGGTGAGAATCAAAACGGGAATGACGACGATAAGCATCAAGAGAGAAGCGGTAATAATCAATTCGCGCTCTTTTTTGGCAATCATCCCAGCAGGCTCTAAAACAGCAATAGAGTGACGACTCACAAAAACAGCGCAGGCAGCAAATGCCGCAATGCACAGTAAGGCAATGATGGCAATTTTAAACCCTTTTTTCATCCTACCGCCTCCACAGCGCAGATTTTTTTTGCTTGAGTGGAGGGCGGAAGTGCTTGCTTAGACTTTTCAACAACGTGCACGGCAATGATTCCAAGGTAAAACAAAAACTCATGACCAAAAAAATGTCTTACTTCAACTGTCTACATGAAAGAGAGCGAATGCACAAGGTTTTTTTTGCGCGGAAGACTTTGTAAGCACCTCCTTACCTTTTTCCTTTTTTCAGTTCGCCTGCGCCTTTCCTTATCAGGAGGCAGAAGAAGAGGGGTGGTTGCGAAAAAAAAGGCCCGAGCAAAAAAAGGCGATAAAAAGAGTCCAAAAAAGGAGAGTGGCCCACAAGGGGAAGGTCAGGTGAAGGCCTAACGTGACAACAGCTTCAACTGCGAGCTTTGTGCCCGCCCAAGCGACCATCAAATGAGCAGCGCGCTCCATATTGGGATAGCGGTCGATAAGTGAGGCTAAAGAGTGGGCGGCAAACCGGAGGGCAATCAGCCCGGTTATCCCCCCGACATAAACCATCCACAACTTTGGCGCGACAACCGAAGAAGATGAAGAGTGAATGCCGACAAGGGCAAGTGCGGTGAGGATAGAATCGAGGGCAAAAAGTAGATCTGTTGCCTCGATTAAACAAACCACTTTGAAAAAATTGGCTCCCTCTTGTTGAGGTGCTCCTCTGGGTTTTTTCTGTGCTGGGAAAACAAGAGGACGTAGGCCAACGTAGATCAGGTAAAGACCGCCCGCGCATTGTAGCCAAAAAAAACGGATCAAGGTCGCGGCACCTAGAATCACAGCTGCGCGTAAAAAAAAGGCGGAAAACGTCCCAATTAAAAGAGCTTTACGCCTTTTTTGAGTGGGAAGGACACGCACAAGAGCGGCTAAAGCAACGACATTGTCGACCGATAATACCCCTTCTAAAAAGACCAAAGCAATGAGCTTGGGAAGGTCTAGCAGGGAAAAGGTCTGGTTGAGAAGGCTTGCGTAAAAATCCATTGTGGAATGAACTAGGCGCTACCCAAAAGCCGCTTGACCAAACGAGGTCACGCGCAGACACTCTTTGCCATCTAACGTTCCCGTCTGGATCACACCTGCTTCAAATAACCAATCGTAGATCACTTTTTTGATGAGTGCGCGCTCTTCTACAGAGTAAATAGGGCGTTTATATTTCCATGAGCGGCCAACCTGCTTTAACTCCATGACATTATCTTTTCCAATAGGGACAATCACTCCCGCCATAAAGTCATCGAAAAAGACCCACCCACTCGTTTTAATCCGCCGAACACTTTTTTCCACTTCGCGCAGGGTGCGGTCATTGCAAATATCAGAGGGGAATTCGGCAAAAGAGTAATGCGTCGTCGTGAGTTTGTATAAGTGGAGCGCTCGTTGGTCAGTCGCCAAATCGAGCCACTCTGGCGCGTGGCTTGCTGGCGTGAGTTTTCTTTCGTCGATCGTCGCGAGTTTGACAAGAAGAAGTTTTTTAATCAGCCGACAAAGGTAGTCAAAAAAGGTTTCTTGGCCCTCTTTTGAGTCTAGGTCAAACCCTTTAAAGTGCGAAGAGCAAGCGGCGAGCGTTTGGCGTTCAAAGACCCACCGCTCTTTAGCGTCGATTTCAACATAAATAGCTGTTTTTCCTGCCAAGCTAAGTAAAGTAGATAGGTCTTCAATAAACGAAAATTCGCCAGGACGCGTTGGCACGATAGCCTCTGGCGAAGAAATTTTTTTCGTCAAACTATCTTGCATGAAAGCGAGGTAGTCTTTCCACTCTTGGAAAAAGGTGAGCACTTCAACCCATTTTTCCCCTTTTTTTTCATAGCATAGAAAAGAGACAAAATTAAATTCGAATAGAAGCGCCATTTTTTGGAACTCAGCTGCAGTCAAGTCGTATTTCTTTTTGATGGCGTCTGCGTAAAGTTTTTTTTCGGGTGAGAGGAGAAGATCATCTTTAACGGCGTTAAATGTTGGATCTTCCAAATCGAGATGTTGCAGATAGCGCTGAAAACCTGACGGTTTCCTAAAGTACCTGTCGACGAGTGACTCAAAAATACTATTGGACATGCGCGGAATGGGGTACCAGTTCATAAGCGCATCGAGCGGAACTTTTTTTAGCTGTAACCGGAGAAAATCGAGCGTTGGTGTAAATGTTTTTTCAAATTTAAGGAGCTCGATTTCAAAATATTTGCGCGTCTCTTTGTCTGTTGTCACATACTCTCCATCGCAGGTAAAAAGGCCTGTCGGAGCGAGCTTGCTTAACGTTGCGAGCGTTTCCTCGACACTTTGATCGGCTTGACGGCTGAGATCGACAAGGGAAACGCGAGCTGGGCTGCAAATCATTTCATCGATCAAAGCGACATCTTTTTCAGAAAATTGGGCCATCAAGGCGCGGTTACGAAGATCTTTTTGATAATCGTAGTCTGCGAGTTGAATTTTGTTTTTAGAGTAGGTTGCCGTTTCGACCAAAAGTTTTTCCTAAGGTGTGGTTTTGTGGGTTATACCGAGTGCAAGTCAAGAATCGGTATAAGAATCAAGCCTAGAATAACCGAGATCACTATTTGTTTTAAAGAACTGACTGTCATTTTTTCATTTAAAGTAATCAGAGCTGCCCCTAAAAAACAAAAATTTGGTAAATTTATTTTTTCATGCTGGGTTAGACTGATCGCAATTCAAGAAGCGGGAATTTTGCCAACGCCAGCGCTCCTTCTTTTGTATTGGCGATGCAGCCGGTGAAAAAGAGGGAGATGAGTGCGCAGGCAAAAGCCCGCCTTTTGAACCGCGATCGGTAGATACCGATTGCAATTCGGAACTAAGGAGCACTTGGTTAATGAAATCAGAACGCGATCACATCGCTCCACCTAAGGTGACGCGTATGCGGGGCATCCTATTTTTCTGGCTTTCTGTGATCATTTTTGCCGCCGCCAATTCCATTCTCGCTAAACTCGGTGAGAAAGGGGCTCACAACCTCATTCACGGAAGGAACCCTATTTCCTTTTGCAACGTCCTGTTTACCGCTAATCTCATCGCCGGGTTGACCTTGCTGGTCATTTACCGTAAAGCGTGGAACCGTCAGCAACTTAGAGCTTTGTCGCGGCAACACTGGTTGACGATGCTCGGCGTCGCTTTTCTCGCTAATTTCCTCGCCCCGACTCTGACTTTTATCGGTCTGATGCTCACAGAGGTGATCAATGTCGTATTGATTTCTATACTCGATATTCCGCTAGCCTTGCTTTTTGGCTGGCTCTTATCTAAAGAGCGCCCCAAGATCCCGGCCATTCTTGCTGCTTTGCTCGCTCTCGTGGGAGTTGCACTTAGTTTTTGGTTGCATAAGCCTGAAGTGGTCGCGCGCGATATGAAAATGACAATGATCAATATCGGTCAAAACCGACTCGCCCTTTTCCTCAGCGGGTTGCCCCATGCAGGAGAGTGGGCAGTGGCCCTCGGCGTTGTGATTCTTGCAGCGACTCAAGAGTATAGCCGCAAGTTTCTCAAAGAGGTTCCCCTGGGCATTTATAGCGTTTTTCGGATGATTGTTGGGACAATTATTTTCTTTTTTGTCGTCATTATGATGCTCGGATGGGTCCATTTCATCGACATTTTCTCTCCATTTTTGTGGGAGTGGATGCTTGTCTATGGGGGAATCATTATTGCCGGCGGCCTTTACCTTTGGTATACAGCGCTTCCAACTGTTCAGCCTGCCGACTTTTCGCTTGGCAATGCGGTTGCTCCGATTGCCGGAGTGGCGTTTGCTTGGCTTATTTTAGGCGAAATTCCAGATCGGGGCCAAATTTTAGGTGGAGTGTTTATTTTAGCTGGTATTTGCATCGGCTTGCTCGATAAACTCTCTCATCTACCTAAAATCAATAAGATGTTACCTTTTTCTAAAACACGAAGTTTTACTGGACTCTAAGTCAAGAGTCGAGTTGTTGACTGTGGCAACGTTCCCGACTCTTGAATCGCGATCGGCATAGGATGAAAAGACCAATCCCTTTGTCTATTTTCTCATCTTTGGTATCCTTTTTCACAGCCAAGTGACTCTACCGATTCTCGAATCACGGTCGGTAACAACAAACCGCTCATGCCGTCTCACCTAGCAAGAGATCGGGGCAACGCAAAACAGTGTGTTTTAAGCGCAAAAATTTTGAGAAATGCGTGCTGTGGAGGAAGTGTGAAGAAAGAAAAATACAATCATTTAGCCATTGAGAAAAAGTGGCAGTCCTATTGGCAAGAAAAAAACGTTTTCCGCAGCGAAGTCGACCCTTCGCGCCCTAAATACTATATCCTCGATATGTTTCCCTATCCTTCAGGTGCAGGGCTCCATGTCGGTCACGTGACGGGGTACACAGCAACTGATATTTTAGCGCGTTATAAAAGGCAAAAAGGCTACAACGTTTTGCACCCTATGGGATGGGATAGTTTTGGTTTGCAAGCAGAGCAGTATGCAATCCGCACAGGAACTCATCCTCAAGTGACGACCAAAAAAAATATTGCGACCTATCGCCGCCAACTGCAATCGCTCGGCTTAAGTTATGACTGGGGGCGCGAAGTCACAACAAGCGACCCCTCTTACTATAAGTGGACACAGTGGATTTTCACACAGCTTTACAAAAAGGGTCTCGCTTACCAAGCCGAATTCCTCGTCAATTATTGCCCTGCATTGGGAACGGTGCTGGCAAACGAGGAGGTCGAAAATGGGAAAGCGCGCGAAGGAGGCTACCCCGTTGAAAGGCGGCCTCTCAAGCAGTGGGTTCTTAAAATTACCGCTTACGCTGAACGCCTTTTAAACGACTTGGATGACCTCGACTGGCCCGACTACCTTAAAGAAATGCAACGCCATTGGATCGGACGGAGTGAAGGGGTCCAACTTGCCTTTCTCGAAAATAGAACGCGCCAACCAATTGAGATTTTTACCACGCGGCCTGACACCTTGTTTGGGGTTTCTTTTCTCGTGCTATCTCCCGAGCATCCCCTTGTTCCGATCATCGCTTCATCTGAACAGCAAGAGGCAATTGCCACCTATCAAAGTGAAGTCGCAAAAAAAAGCGATTTAGAGCGCACAGAGTTGAATCAAAATAAAACAGGGGTGTGGACGGGAGCCTATGCCGAACATCCCTTGACAAAAGAGCTTATTCCGATTTGGATTGCCGACTACGTCCTTATGGGATATGCAACAGGCGCAATTATGGCTGTCCCTGGGGGCGATGAAAGAGACTTTGCCTTTGCCAAAAGATATGACTTGCCGATTATTCCTATCTACGACCCCACTATGTCAAAGGCAAGCGAAGAGGTTCCCGAAGGAATGACTCCAGAAGATATTCGACTCGAAGTGTTGGCTGGCAAGCGGTGCTGGACCAAAGACGGAACAGCGATCAATGGCGTGAGTCAAGAGCTCTCAATCGAGGGGTTGTCGATGGCAGATGCCAAAGAAAAGATGATCGCTTTTCTCGAAGCACATACACTAGGTCAGCGGTGTGTAAGTTATAAGTTGCGCGATTGGCTTTTCTCAAGACAAAGGTACTGGGGCGAACCCTTTCCCATTCTCCACTTGGAAGATGGGTCGACGCGTGCTCTCGATCTCGATGAGCTCCCCCTGACGTTGCCCCAGCTGTCAAACTATCAACCGCAGGGAGAAGCAAAAACACCCCTCGATCATGTACGCGACTGGGTTGAGCTAGACGACCCGAAAACAGGCCAACGCGCGCGGCGCGAAACAAACACGATGCCGCAGTGGGCAGGTTCATGTTGGTATTACCTCCGCTTTTGCGACCCCCATAACACCGCTGAAGCGTGGAGTGAAGAGGCCGAGCGCTACTGGATGCCTGTTGATCTTTACATCGGCGGCGTCGAACATGCCGTGTTGCATCTTCTCTACGCGCGCTTTTGGCACAAAGTTCTTTACGATGCCGGCTACGTTTCGACAAAAGAGCCCTTTCAAACACTGCGCAATCAAGGGCTCGTCACAGCCAAAGCCTATAAAAAGGTCGAGGGGGGGTATGTTGCCCCCGATGCGGCTTACGCTAAAGGCACCCAATGGTTTGAAGAGGGTAGTGATACACCGCTGATCGAGCAGGTCGAAAAGATGTCAAAGTCAAAACTCAATGGTGTCACCCCTGACGCCATCGTCGAGGAGTTTGGCGCGGATGCGCTTCGCCTTTACGAAATGTTTATGGGTCCTTTCGACCGGGAAAAGTTGTGGAACAGCCAAGCCATCAGTGGTTGTCGCCGCTTTCTCGATAAGTTTTACGCGCTGGTCTCTTCGACAAAAGTGAGCGAAAAAGAGGAATCTGAAGAGGGGATGCGTCTTGCTCATCAACTCGTTCATCAAATAGAAAAAGAGATCGAATCGATGGGCTTTAATACCGCGATCGCGAAAATGATGGAGTTTGTCAACCACTTCTCAAAGCTCAACACCTACCCTAAAACAGGGCTCATCTTTGCAACGCAAGCCCTTTATCCCTTTGCACCACACCTAGCTGAAGAGTGTTGGGAAATTCTTACTGGAAACACAACCCTTCTTGCGACAGCAAGCTATCCGAAGGCCGACCCCCGTTACCTCATTGAAGACACTGCCACCTATGTCATTCAAGTCAACGGTAAATTCCGCGGTCGTTTTGAGCTTCCTAAAGGAAAAACGAAGCAAGATCTTCTTGACCTCGCTCACGGAGATGAGAAAATTGCCAACTACCTTAAAGGAGAGGTGAAAAAAGTGATTTATATTCCCGATAAATTGCTTAATGTTGTTATTGCCCAATCTGTCGAATGAAGCGCTCTTTTCGGCTTTCTCCTTTTTTTGTGTGGGGCGGTTATCAACTTGCCCTTTTACTTTTACTCCTCGCGCTTGTCCCTAAGATCCTTTGGGCAAAAGTAAAAAAAGGTAAATACAAAACAAGCTTACGCCAACGCCTTACAGGGACGGCTCCCTGCCCGACAAAAAAGCCGGTTATTTGGTTTCACGCCGTTTCTGTCGGTGAAGTCAAAGCGCTGATTCCCCTTTTTCACCTCTATCGCCGCGAGGTTCCCGATGCCTTTTTTGTCATCTCGACAATCACCGAAACAGGGCTTAGTGTGGCAAAAAGTGAGCTATCTCTGGCAGACGCCCATTGTTATTTACCCCTTGATCTTCCGTGGATTGCGCGCCGTT
Source organism: uncultured bacterium (assembly GCA_964437975.1). Lineage (GTDB taxonomy): Bacteria > Chlamydiota > Chlamydiia > Chlamydiales > Simkaniaceae > JBCCHO01. Next base: position 1,906 of record CAYTIT010000012.1, on the reverse strand, counting down.
TTGTCAAGCAGCTGCGACCCGATGTGTGTATCCTGATCGAGGGAGACTACTGGTTTAACCTCCTTCGAGAAGCCAAGCGTGCTGGCGCGCTGCTTTTTGTCGCAAGTGGCACATTATCTCAAAAATCGCTGCGACGCTACACCAAAATTCCTGCGTTTGCCTCAGCCCTTTTTAGCTTAATCGATCACTTTTGCATGCAAAATAAAGAGCATGCAGCGCGCTTGCGCACGCTGAAGGTGCCACCAACCCAACTTACCATTGCGGGAAATTTGAAATGCGACCGTACACCTACCTACTTAACGGCAGCAAAAAAAAAGGAGCTTGCTCAGCAGCTGGGAATTCAAGAGCAAGACAAGGTCATCGTCATCGGCTCAACGCACGACAAAGAAGAAGCCACACTTCTCGACCTTTTTACCCCACTCTTAGAAAAAGAGCCCGATCTCAAACTCCTCTTTCTTCCCCGTCATCCCGAACGGTTTCGCCATGTTGAAGAACTTTTAGCAAAACAGCCCTACCCTTACGCCCTTTTTTCGGCCAAGCGCCCACTCTCTACGGCTCGCCTTGTCCTTATCGATCAGATGGGGGTCTTACCTCTGTGCTATCAGCTGGCACAGCTCGCTCTTGTCGGCGGGAGTTTTTTTCCAGGCGTCGGCGGACACGACGTTCTCGAACCAACGCGTTTCGGTATTCCCGTCCTTTTTGGCCCTTACATGGAAACTCAAGTTGAACTGACGCGCCTTGTCATGAGCGCCGGTGCAGGAAGTCAAGTGAGGCTCGATCAACTCCAAACAGCTGTCGAGACGCTCCTTTCAGATGGCCAGAAACGGCAAGCTATGAGCCGACAAGGGCTCGTTCTCGGTGCAAAGGCGAGGGGAGTAGCAACTAGACATTGGGAGGTGTTTAGCAGCAGCTCTTTTGGCTGCTAAACGCGCGCGGTAGAAAACAAGCGGAACATTTTCCCGCGATTAGCGCTTTCTTAATGCGTAGACCTAGAATAAAATTTAACAGCGCGCTTAAACTCACAAGTTGCCTTTTCTATTTGTTTGAGTCTGATTGACTGCTCATTCTCGCTTTTAAGATTATCTATTCTACCCTCAAGGAGTTTAATCATGTTCTTTATCGCTCTGTGATCACTATAAAAATTTTCAAACTCTTTGCGATTCTTTTTTATTTCTTCTTCGTACTCCGCTTTTTTTGTCTTTAACGTGGTTGTGATGGCTCGAGAAACCCTTTCAATTCGAGCCTTTCGCGTTCCCATTTCAAAGAGTGGCATGACAAGATTGCCACCTAAAATACCAACTGTCGCCTTTTGATGGATACTGGCATCATCAAACGTGTTTGAATACCATGCTCCTTTGTAGCTGGGGAGGAGTTTTTCCAGCTCATCAATGTTGTGAGAGGAATGATACATGACTTCAACAGAGACAATGATATAGGCAAGAAGGCCAACTACGAAACCAACCCCAACCAATAAGCCACCACCACTTACAATCAGTCCAGTAATGGACAAGGCTATTAAGGCCACTGTACCAATGACAAGGGCCATTCTGATCATGCCATTGCGCCGGTTTTTCCAAAGGGGTGTTTCCTTGATTTGTTCGATTTTGACGCTACTTTTTTGAAGATAGATGATTTCTCGCTTCAAATCTTTCTGTAAAGCTTCCTGTTTATTATCTCTTAGCTTTGGTGGTGCGATGTTAAGCTCATCTAAAACGACACGTGATTCTACTGAAATTTCAGGAGCTAATAGCTCAGACAGTGCGTTTTGATCAGAGGTAGGGTTTATGTTTAAGTCAAGGCTCATATTTTTTACCAAGTTATACCGATCGTGTAAAAAATCGCCGAGCGCTGGCTGTGGCAACACGTTCGATTTTTAAATCACGATTGGTCTAAATACCAAATATAT
>CAYTIT010000011.1:0-13962 GCA_964437975.1 uncultured bacterium | reverse complement strand
TTTTTCGGATGGCGATGAAAAGCATTCGACTGAAAGGTGTTTCAAAATCACATCATGACGGCGCTGTTTTAAGTCACGTCAACCTCGAGATTCCTTCGGGAAAGTTTTTTGCTCTTCTGGGCCCTAGCGGCTGTGGGAAAACGACGTTGCTTCGCCTCATTGCTGGGCTTGAAAGTCCAGATTGCGGCGCTATCTATCTCGGGAACGAAAATATCACACATCTACCTGCAAATCGCCGCAGCATCAATATTGTTTTTCAAAATTACGCCCTCTTCCCCCACCTGACTCTGTTTTACAATGTCGCTTATAGCTTAACCATCAAACAGTATCCGAAAGAAGAGGTGCGCGCGAAAGTCATGGCCCTTTTGACGACGTTTCAACTCGACAAGCATTGTAACAAGCTCCCGTCTCAACTTTCGGGCGGGCAACAACAACGGGCGGCTCTTGCGCGGGCCATTGTGAATGAACCCGACGTCCTCCTGTTAGATGAACCACTTGCCGCTCTTGACTTTAAAATGCGAGAAAAAGTCCTCGTCGAGCTGATCGATTTACAAGATAAATTGAAAACAACCTTCCTTTACGTCACACACGACCAATCTGAAGCCTTAACGGTCGCCGATCATATGGCAATTATGACTCCCGACGGGAACCTCGCACAAATCGGCACACCTAAGGAGATTTACGAATTCCCCGCATCGACTTTTGTCGCAAAATTTGTTGGAAAGGCCAATTTACTTCGAGGAACACTCCACTTTTCTCAAACAACAACCTTTATCTCTATTCCCGACCTGGGGCAATTGACGGTCCTCGTTCAAGAACAGAAACCTTGGATGCAAGAAGGAAGCGTTGTGGCGATGAATCTGCGCCCAGAAAAAATCTTTATTTCAAAACAGCCTCAAACAGGATTTTCCAACGCGTTAAAAGGGACAGTCGCGCAAATCATTTATGACGGTCGTTCGACGCAGTATATCGTCGCCATCAACCACCGCTTTTCCCTCACGGTTTTTGAACAAAACGAAGAACACTTTCCCAAAGAAACCATCGACTACGACGATCCTGTTTATTTATATTGGCAAAAAGAAAACGCGTTGCTGTTAAAGGAGTAGCTCATGTTTTTTTTAGTCGCACAAGCGCGCGCGCGGATGGCCCGCGAAAAAATCTTTGCCCTTGGCGCTCCAGCGATTCTGTGGCAAGTTCTTTTCTTTTATCTTCCTCTTTTGTTAACTGTTTCTCTCAGCGTTGTCCGTTTATCAGAACTCGGTTCGTTAAAGCAGCTCACGCTTGCTCATTTTGCCTACCTGATCCACCCGACCTATTTTGCCATCCTCTGCTCGTCACTTGGCCTTTCTCTCTTAACTGCCTTGGGTTCCCTGCTGATCGCTTATCCACTCGCCTACTTTATCGCTTTTCAGCCCACTTTGAAGAAAAACCTCTTTCTTATCCTCCTCATTCTCCCCTTCTGGGCCAATTTCTTATTGCACGTCTATTCATGGTTTTTTCTGTTGCAGCGCCAAGGGTTTCTCAACTACGCGTTGCAGGCCTTAGGGCTCATCCACCACCCTATCGCCTTTCTCAATTCCTTTTTTTCCATTGCCCTTGTCATGATTTACCACTACCTCCCTTTCATGGCCCTCCCTATCTTTTCCTCTTTAGAGCGCTTTGACCGGGGACTTCTTGAAGCGTCGCGCAATCTCGGCGCTTCTTGGAAACAAACCGTCTTCCACATCATGCTTCCACTGACTCTACCTGCGATCCGCACGGGCTTTTTTATTGTCTTTATTTCGAGCTTTGGTGAATTTATCATTCCCGAATTGATGGGAGGAAATAAGTTTTACTTTGCTGGCAGCGTGATTTCACACTACATCTTAGGCAATGCAACCCAAGGAATCGGGGCGGCCTTCATGGTCATCAGCTGCGCTACCCTTGCCTTAGCTTCCTGGGGCATGATGCGTCTTTTTGCCTTCTTAACTGCTGCGTTGACAAAACAAAAGGAGCTGTAGCATGCGCAAGTTTAGCTCCTCTTTTCTTCGCGGCTCCCACCTCATTGGGGTGTATGGGACCTACCTTTTCCTCTATCTCCCTATTGTTATTCTCATCATTTTTTCATTTAACTCCAAACGGTTCCCCTCATCGTGGGATACTTTTACCCTCCATTGGTATCGCGAGCTTTTCCACGCCAGCGAGCTGTGGCTTTCATTTCTTCACTCTTTGATTGTCGCAACATGCGCTACCTTCTTGAGCCTCGTGATGGGGACGTTGCTGATTTTTGTCCGTACCCAAGGGGGGAAAATCCAAAAAGCCCTCCCTCTATTTTACGGCAATCTCATCATTCCAGAGACCCTTCTCGGCGTCAATCTTCTAACCTACTTTAGCCTAGCCAACATTCCTCTTGGATTGCCAACGCTTATCATTGCCCATACCGTCCTTGCTATGGGTTTTGTTGTCCCTATTTTCTCCACCCGCTACTCCCATATCGATCCTAAACTCTATGAAGTCTCTCTTATCTTAGGTGCAACCCCGACGCAAACCTTTTTCAAGGTCACTCTTCCCCTCCTCCGCCCCACCATCATTGCAACCGGCCTGCTTGTTTTTATCCTCTCTTTTGACGATTTTGTTCTCTCCTATTTCTGTGCGGGCACACAAATCGAAACGCTTTCTTTACACCTCCTCTCTATGCTCAGACTGGGGATCACTCCTGTGATCAATGCTCTTTCGACCCTTATCTTACTCGCAAGCGTTGTGGCCATCGTTTTTCTTTTTCTTCCTTCGATGCGCAAAAGGATATTTCCCAATGAATCGCTTTAAAGAGGCTTTTTTTTCCTTTTTTCTCCGCTTGCTCATTGTCGTGTGTTGGATGGGCCTGATCTTCGGCCTTCTTTACCTTCCCCGTTTCCTGCCACAAACAACAACCCGCTCGCTCCAAAAGCGCCTTGATATTTTTTGCTGGCCTGACATGTTTTTATCCGAAACACTTGCTGAATTTGAAGCCCAAACAGGGATCAAGGTGATCCGCCATTATTACACGACAAACGAAGAACTGTTGATCAAGCTCAAAGCAACCCGCGGGCAAGGGTATGACCTTGTCATCCCTTCTGATTACGCTGTCAAACCTCTGATTGCTCATCGCCTCCTCAAGCCCATCGACCACGCCAAATGTCCGTATGTGCACACCCTCCACCCCCGCCTGATCGGCCACGATTACGACCCCACCCTGTCCTATTCTCTCCCCTTCCAGTGGGACATTTTTGCTTTTGGCGTCAATTGTGACGGTTTCCAAGGCGATCTAACCAAGCTGAGTTGGTCTCATATTTTCGAAGAAAACAAGCTCAACGGCCCCATTGCCATGACATTCGACCCGATCGAAGCAATTAGTTTTGCCACTTACTACCTTTTTGATCGCGCAGATCACCTCGATGCAGCGCAAAAAAGTGCCGTTCTCCAGCTACTCAAAAACCAAACAAAGTGGGTCGACAATTACTCTGCCCTGCGCGGCGACTACTTTTTGGCAACAAAAAACTGCTGCCTTGCTGTTTGTTTGAGCTCACATCTTTTTCGCAGCTCGCTTAACTACCCCCATACGCACATTGTGATCCCCCAAGACAGACAGATTGTCTCTATTGAAAACATCGCCATTCCCGTCGGAAGTAAAAAAGACGATCTCGTGTATCAATTCCTCAATTTTATCTACACGCCAAAAAACATGGCCAGAGATTGCAGCGCCTTCCTCGTTTTCCCGGCCACTGTCGACGCTCTTCCCTTGATCGATGCCCCGCCTTGTTTTAAGGAAATTTTCACTAAAAGCCTCAAAACACCTCGCCCTTTTGCTTTCGTCAAACCCGTGCTGAAAGAGCGAGAAGCGCGCGATATCTGGATTAAAGCCCGCTCTTTCCATTACACCCCTTGTGTAGAAGCACCACCCAACCAAGGAAAAAGGAGCCCCTGAATCTATCCATAGGGAGGCTCTGGTTCGGTCGAGATAATCAAAAGACAAAAAGCTTGCCCTTCTGTCATACTAAAGAGAGATCAACACACCTGCCTGAGGCCAACAATGGTTAAATCCTCTTACCCTAAAGAACTTTCTAAAATGATTGCTTATTTTAAAAAACTTCCCGGGGTAGGAAAAAAAACGGCCGAACGCTTTGGGTTTCACTTACTCGACTGGGAAGAACCCGCTTTAACCCAATTTGCCGAGATCCTCTCGTCATTAAAAGCCCGCGTCCGCACCTGCGCAACATGTGGTTGTTTAATCGATGACCTTCAATGCCTGTTTTGCCACCCAGGACAACGCGACCCCTCTGTTTTATGTATCTTAGCACACCCCCGCGACGTCTATGCCATTGAAGAGACGGGCTCTTTTGGCGGAATGTACCACGTCATCGGCACACTTCTCTCTCCACTTGACGGAAAAACCCCCGATGACATCGACCTCCCTCGCCTAAAAATAAGGTTGTTGACCTTAGGCGTGACAGAAATTATTCTAGCTTTAGAGCCGACATTAGAAGGCGATGCCACCGCCCTTTACCTAAAAGAGCAGCTACAAACATCTAAAACAAAAGTCTCGCGCCTTGCCCTGGGACTGCCCCTGGGAAGCTCTCTTGATTTTATCGACGAGGGGACTCTCGCACAAGCGCTCGCTGGGCGTAGAGAGCTCTAAATTTTTCCTGCCCAAGTTATTTCGGACTGATGGTCCACGGCTCCTATCCCCACCCTTTCTCGCTACGTCTTAGTGGTAGACTTTTAACTCTGATGTAGAGAAAATGGTGGGACATCAAAGGCACATTGACCCTACCCCGCACTTGGTAAGCAATAAAGACCTTTGTCCCTATCTCATATGACTCAATTTGGTTGTTTAAGTATGATGCTCCGCAAACCACTTTTTTTCTCTTTCCCCGCTCTCCTTATCGCTTCCTTTCTTTTTGCCCTGCGCCTTGTTGGACAATCTTACACAGCCGAAACATACGAAGGAAAAGAAGTTGCCTCTCTTCACGCCACTGTCGAAAATCTACCCAAACAAGAAACCTTTTACCAAAAACCCTTTATCACCAAAATGCGGACAAAAGTCGGTGACCCTTTTTCCCAGTTGATTTTCGACCAAGACTTAAAAACACTCTCTGAGCAGTACGACCGCGTTGAACCTATCTTAACGATTGAAGGGAGCAAACTGCATATTGAGGTCAAACTCTGGCTTAAACCTGTAATCCGCTCGATTTTATGGGAAGGGAACCAGCGTATTAAAACCTCAAAACTCCAAAAAGAGCTCGGCATTAAACCCAATACGATCTTTAATCGCGAAGAGTTCAATAAAGCCTTTGCTAAAGTCAAAGACTATTATGTCAAGAAAGGGTTTTTTGAATCGGAACTCACCTACACCACCATTCCCTATCGAGAATCCAATGCCATTGAAATTAAGATCACTGTCCACGAGCGCCAGTCAAGCCACATCAGTCGGATCTACTTCGAAGGGCTCACACGCGAAGAAGAGCGCGATATTCTCAAAATGATCACGACAAAAAGGTATAACTTTTTTACAAGTTGGCTCACCGGTACGGGAAACTATCGAGAAGAAGCTGTTCAATACGACCAACTTATCATCGTCAATTACCTCCAAAATAAAGGGTATGCCAACGCAAGAGCACAGATCCACATTTCCGAAACCTCCGAAGGAAGGATCGGTATTCATATCGAGGTCGACAAAGGAGAGCTGTTTCACTTTGCCGCCATTTCAGTCGAAGGGAACACCCTCATTGACACGCCGACTATTAAGCAAGCCTTCGGCATCCAACCAGGCGCCCTTTTTTCACCTGAAAAGGTTCAGCAAGGCATTCAGCGCATCCGCGATCTTTACGGCAAAGATGGCTATATCGAAACCAAAGTCGACCATACCCTGCAACTCATTGCCGGAACCAACGACTATGACATCGCCCTTCACATTGAAGAAGGAGAACGCTTTCATATCGGCCTGATTCGCGTTCTCGGCAACACCTCAACAAATAGCAACGTCATCTTGCGCGAGTCTCTCCTTATTCCGGGAGAAGTGTTCGATTCTAGGCGGTTGAAAGCCACCGAAATCAGACTCATGAGTACAGGATTTTTCAAATCGGTCAACGTTTACCCCGTAAAAACACGCGAAGATCAACAACTCGGCAAAAATTACCGCGATATTGTGATTGAAGTCGAAGAAAAAGCGACCGGAAACGTCGGCCTCTTTTTTGGCTATAGTACCCAAGAAAACATCATTGGCGGACTCGAACTCACCGAAAGCAATTTTGACCACCGCGGTCTATGGAAATGGTGGCGCGAAGGGATCTCCTCATTGCGCGGTGCTGGTGAACTCATCAAACTCAAAGCCCAAATCGGAGCTAAACAACAAAACTATACCCTGACCTGGATCGACCCGTCGTTTTACGACACCCCTTGGCGCCTTACCCTCGAAGCAGGGTACTCGACGAGCCGCGTTCAATCAGACGATTACCGCGTCAAAGCCGTTTCAGGCTCCCTAGGTGCAACCTACCCACTTAACAACTACTGGTCGATCGGAACGCGCTGGCGCATCCGCAGCTCGACAATTAACTTCTCGAGCACAGCCAACGTTCAACCTGATGAAAGAGAGCGCCAAGAAAATAACGAAGGTATCGTCACTGGACTTCTTCCCTACATCGCCTACGATTCGACCGACCGCATTCTCTTCCCAACGCGGGGCTTTAAGTCGACTTTGGAAGGGCAGTACGCTTTTGCTTTCCGCCGCAGGGGCGCTCCCGGCTCTTTTCCCTTTACGAGCTTTGCTTACATTAACTCTTACTACTACCCTGTTTGGTCAAAGGGAACCTTCAGTTTGCGGTGCAATTTCCAATTTCTCTTCCCCATGGGGCAAGGTGATTTCGACGTCTTACCTCTTAACGAGCGCTATTTCCTTGGAGGCGAGTCGACAGTACGCGGATACAAACACTTCCGCATCGGCCCCAAATTCGATCCTCTAACAGGAAAAGAAGGCGATGAACGCGACCCTAAGGGAGGCGTTTCTTCAATCTTCTCCTCAATTCAATACACACAAAAGATCAATAGCGTCATCGATATCTTTTGCTTTTTCGATGCTGGTTCTTTGTCAAGCAAAACTTTTCATGTCGCTAGCTTCAACATGAGCTCTGGTGTCGGCTTGAACCTCACCCTTCCTAACGGCATGCCTCTTACAGGAGGTTGGGCATTCCCCATCCACGCCAACAAAAATGGCACAAGCCGAAAAGACGACTTCCAAGGCTTTTTCTTCTCAATGGGAGGCCAGTTTTAAGGAAAGTGGAACCAAAAGTTTGTCCTATCTACCGATCGCAATTCAAGAATGTTGTTGTCGTTTTTGCCGTCCCCTCCCTCTGAGGCCTACCTTAGACGCACACGTTTTCATTAAGTCTTTATTTTGTTGGCCAGCAAGCCTGCTGCTCTTCTAAACAGTGGTGAAAAATAGTTCAATCAAGGTATACTTTGACTAGTTTTACACAACTTTCAGTCCCTCCTTCTGCTTCGGCCCCTAGGTGAGGATGAAACAACTCGCGACCGCCTGGTTAAGTTCACGACCTCGGTCGGTTTGATTTACAAGGAGTAACCCTACATGAACTTAAAATCTTCGTGCAAAAAAATTCTTTTTATCTTAACCTGCTTTGCCGCTACCTACGCCCAAGCAAAAGAAAATTGGCCTGTTGGCACTGTCGATCTCGAAAAGTGTGTCACCGAGTCAAAAACGGGGCAAGAAGAGCAAAAAAAGGTGAAGGAAACTGAGAGTCAAATGCAAACACTTCTCAAAGATCGCCAAAAAGAACTCGAAAAAATCACCCATCAACTGAATGATCCAGACTTTGTTGACAGCCTTTCGCCCGAAGCGGAAAAAGAGTTGACCGCTCAATATCAAAAACTCAGCGAAGAGTATGGATTGTACCAAAATCAACTGCTCCAAGTGATGCAACAAACCAACATGCAGTTTTACGAAACCATGCTTAAGCACGTCAAAAAAGCAGCCACCACGGTCTCTAAAGAACATAAAATGCCTTTTATTATCCGAAAAGATCTGTGCCTCTCTTTCCCTTCTTCAGCTGACATCACTCCACAGATTGTCGCAGCAATGGATCGCGCTTTTGATGCTAACCAAAAGAAAAGACCCCTTGCCGCTGCAGAAAAGTCTTCAGCTAAGGAAAGTCAGTAGTGGGCCGCTGTTACTCTCTTAAAGAGCTAGCGTCTACGCTCGACTGCGAGCTCATCGGGAATCCCGATGCAACGATTAGCAACGTCAGCAGCCTTGAGCTAGCAACAAAGAGCGACGCATCATTTCTCGCTAATTTGCGTTACCGAGAAATGATGCACCGCTCGCAAGCAGGTGTCATCTGCATCGACCAGACGACACCTCTTCTTCCCGGGAAAAACTTTTTCCGCTCAACCAACCCTTCACACACCTTTCAGAAAATCGCGGAAATCCTCCTGATTAACTTACCACCTCACTTCGGCTTTGAGGGAATCCACCCCACCGCTGTCGTCCATCCCTCGGCACACATTGGCAACGAGGTGACACTTGGCCCTCACGTCACCGTTGGTCCGCATGCGAAGATAGGCGATAAAACGGTGATTGTCGCTTCATCTTTTATCGGCGCCCATACGACACTGGGCACGTCGTGCATCATTTATCCTGGAGCCATGATTCGCGAGCGGTGCACACTCGGCAATCGCGTGACGCTTCAACCGGGAGCTATCATCGGCTCGTGTGGTTTTGGCTACACGATCGACGCCAAAACAGGCCAAGCGACCAAGCTCGATCAGCTTGGAACCGTGGTGATTGAAGACGATGTCGAAGTCGGTGCGAATACGACAATCGACCGCGCGCGCTTCAAAGAGACGCGAGTGAAGCAGGGAACGAAAATCGACAACCTCGTCCAAATTGCCCATAACGTTGAGCTTGGCGATCACAACATCATTGTCGCTCAAACCGGCATCGCCGGTTCGGCAAAAACGGGTCGTCATGTTGTCATGGGAGGGCAAGCCGGCGTCGTCGGCCACGTCTCTATCGCCGACAACACCCGGATTGCGACGCGCGGCGGCGTCAGCAAGTCGATTACCCGCTCTGGCGACTATGGAGGCACTCCGGTCGCGCCGATGGCAACTTTTAACAAACGGCAAGTTTACTTGCGCAATATCGAATCTCTTGTGCGCAAAGTAGCGCAGCTTGAAAAAGAGCTCGCCGCTCTTAAAGAAACAAGCTAAAAGCGCTTAGCTCACCTGCGACATGATCAGACAAGGGTTAAAAGCAGCCGCCAATTTCGAGGAAAAGCGAGGCTTCTAAAAGCTGCTCGGCATAGCGCCCCTTATGAACAAGGGCCATGTGGAGAGGTGTTTGCAACGATTGGTAGTAAAGCCCTGCTCCATATTCAAAAAGGGTGCGCGAAGGGTAAAGCCCACTCACTTCAAGTGGGCATCCGTAAAAGGTCGACTTGACTGTTTTTCCTTGAAACCGCTTTTCAAACAGGGCGGCGAGTAAAAAAGCTGAAGTGAGAGTAAAGTTTTTTTTTGTCATGCAAATAGAGGTATCGATGCCGGCGCCGCTGACGAGCAGGTCTGCATGCCGCGTCTTAATCTTCAAATTGAGACTCTCTGCCCCCGTTTCGCGATAAGAACTTTCATACAAGTAGAGATAATCAAGCCTTAGAAAAGGGGCCAAGCGCAAAAATTTGCGGTTAAAAAGGGCGCCCCCTTTCAGATGCGCCGCCCCTTCGAACCCGTTGTGGCTTCCGCGCGCGCGCCGATCAACCCCACCAAAGGCAATGTCTCTTTTGCCTCGGTAGTGTTGGTAACTTCCAATCAAAGCGCCAAGCAAAAAGCCGCGCTCTTTTACCCACCGCCCGTACGTTGTGAGATAAGCGCTATCGATCTCGCCCGATCCACGCCCTTGCTTCCATCGCAAAAAAGCATGGGTGTAACCAACCCCACCACCGACCGCTCCTTCTCGACTTAAAAGGGCATCTGCGCCAACTAGAAACCCAGGAGAGACCACGCGATAGCCTGGTTCCCGCCCCTTATTTTCTTGCCAGTCCCACCCATTCAATGCTGTTCCCCAAACTTCAACTCGATCACAGCGACGTTGTGCTTTGCAGGAAAAAATGGCCGGTTGCATATGTTGATACAGCGCGCTGCGCAAAAACAACGTCGTGTTTTGTTGGACAATAGACAAAGCGGTCACAGCAGAAGGTTGCATCTGCAAAAGAGCTGTTTCTTGCTCTGATGCATTGGGAAGGTTCATCAATTCAATGACGATGTTTGAAATATCTTGGCCTGGAAGCATAGTCAACATATCGATACACTCTCCGACTGCCCCAGCATTGCCCGGAAAGGTGGCAAAGGTCATCGGCATTTGTTGCTCTAGGATCAACAAACGGTTAGCTGTGTAAAAAACAAGCGTTTCAAAAAGGGGGAATAGACTTTCAACGGTGGTAAATTCTCCACTTATTCCCTCTGTTGTCGCAATAATTTCATAGGTCCGATTCGGCTCTGTTCCTGCAAGTGGAAGGATCGTTAACGTCGTTCCATGATCGATCGTGACACTTCCTTCGACAATGAGTTGATCTGAGGCAAAAGGATCGATTTCGATTTCAAGTGAGGATCCCGGAAAAAACTGAACATCGCCCATCACCTCTAGTGTATCAATACTCAATCCCGGCGAGAGAACCCCTCGCACCGCCATATTTTTTGCAATGACTCCATCCCCCTGCAGCATCGCTATCGTAGCGACATCAATGAAGCCGGTTCCTCCTAATTCCCCGCTCACAATCAATGTTCCCTCATTGACAGTCGTCGCGCTATCTAAGGTGCTCATTCCCGTTAAAAGCAAAGTTCCCGCCCCTTCCTTGATCAACCCACCATCTGTCAACGCCCCGCCAAGCCGCATATCAATACTATTCGGACCATTGGCAACCGAGTAAGTGATCACCGCGCCGCCTTGGTCGATGTTTCCCTCAATCACCGCCGTTCCCCCGTTTGTCGCATCAAACACCACAGTTCCGCCCGATAGCCTCAAATCGCCTGGAATTGTCGTCGCGCGCATGGTGAGCGGCGCGCTCAGATCGAGAAGAGTCAGTTCGCCACCTCCTTGAGCCAACGTTCCACTGTGAAAAATCAACCGATTGATTGCCTCTGCGTGCCCGTTTAAGTTGAGCCCTCCACTTGTGCAAGTTAAGACACTCGCTAGGTTGATTTGATTGGGCTGTGACCAAACAACTTCCCCTCCGTTGACAGTGAGATCTCCTTGAACAGCTAAGACACCACCTGTTTTTGCAAGCTCGAGCGTCCCCCCATCGACAGCAATTGCGCCAGTGTAGGTATTTGCCATCATTCCCGACAAGATCACCCTGCCATTTCCAGCCACTGTCAAATCAACCGTGCCCGCCATCGCGCTACTTAGTGTTAAACTCGACCCCGCCCCTGTTTCTATTTTCACCGCTGCAGGTGTCTGTGTTCCCCCTGACCACCCTAAAATGACAGGGCCTGAAATTTCATTATTTCCACTTGGATTAGCTAGTGCACCTTGAGCACTTGCTCCCATTCCATTGACATTGACTGTTTTAAAAAGGTTGATATTGTTTTCAAGAGAAAGTGTTCCGCCTGATTGGACAAAAACAGCGCTCCCCGTACCAGGTGGACCAAGAGCCCCAGACGATTGAACGACAAGGGTGCCATCTTGAATAAATGTGCGACTCGTCAACGTGCTTGGTGCTGCCAGCGTCCACGTTGAGCTGCCACTTTTTAACAGCCGGTTGCCCACACTAGGATTGGTGCTAACATTTGTCGCTCCCCCCGACATAGTTCCTGAAAAAACAGCATCTGTCGTGCCAATCACATCGATAAAATTTTGGTTCCCACCACCTGTCGACTTCAGAACCGTTCCACTTCCGGAAAGAGAAAGCAACCGGATAATATCGCCATTGTTTTGCCGCAGCGTTCCATTAGCATTGAGCTCGACTGCCAACGCATTGCCAACTGAGATATCCTGGTTGACTCTCAGCGTTGCCGTTGCAGCGCTCCCTACACTGACAGCGCTCGACCCCGGAATACACCCATCATTATTATAAAACAGTAACCCTTCATTGATGGCCGTTGAGCCCCCATAGGTCCCTGTCCCCTGAAACCGCAACTGTCCCGTTCCCTCTTTGATGATTCCACCTGCTCCTGCTATGTCGCCATTGATCCGTATCGTAGCTGGCGACCCCTGAGTTACAATAAGGCTGCTATTGAGGATGATAGGATTTAATAGGCGATGGGCGCCATTCCCATTGGCATTAGAGATCGCCAAACTCGCGGTCCCACTGCTCACTTCGAAAACTAACGGGTCTCCCACGGTGGAGCGAAACCGATACCGATTGTTATCGTCGATTGTCATCGTGCCAACGACAATCATTCCCCCCGGCCCTGTCACGTTAATCGTCCGGTTCCCCGTAATCACAGTTAAAAAATCGGCTTCAGCATCGACCCCATTCGGGAAAAGAGCGGGCGCCGTCCAATTGCCATCGACATTCCAAGCGCCATTGCCATTGAGATTCCACGTCGCGGCAAAAGCAAGGCAACCAAAGAGTAAATTTCCCCCTAAAAGATAAAGAAATTGACCCATCGCATTCAAAGAGCGGTAATTTCAACCTCAATTGTATTTTCCACCTGGCGCACGGCAAACGTCATCTTTGAAGAGACCACCTGACCGAGCTGAAAGTTGACCCCTCCCCCAGCTGTGAGAATCGTGTACACTTGCCCCACGCTATACACCCCAGGTGCCGGAACAAGGGAGAGTGTTCCCTGTATATAAGCAGCCTCTCCCACCTGCAACGTCGCATTTCCCGAAGGGGTCAAGGGCACCTCTAAAACCGCTTCTCCACTTTGCCAGTAATTTTCTAGCGTCCCCATCGTTTGACTCATGATCACAGTCCCTTGATTTGACAAGTAGGCGCAGTCGACTTCTCCTTCTAAAGTGCCATATACAATCACTGGCTCGGTCAAAACACCGTTGATCTCCACCTTTCCCTGCTCAACGATCACACTCAACGCCGTGGGCAGCTCGACATCAAGCGCCAAAGAAGCCGCCCCTTTCTTCATCACGACTCCTGTTCCAAAAATATCAAGTACCGCCGGCGTCGTCTCAGCCAGCGCGATCACAGAGCTATCTACGCTTAAAAAGAGGTCATGACCTGGTCCCCCAGAATGATTGTCTGAAAAAGTCACCTCTTCTAAATGTAAAACAGCAGCGATGCCCACATGCACCGCTCCGCCGCTGCTGCCTGTTGCGACACATCCGGTCAAGGCGCCATCAGAAAAACTGACTTCCGATCCACTCCCCAGAAACAACCCCGACCCCGATCCTGTCATCGCCGCGTTCGCAACACTGAGTCGACTTATCTCAACCTGACATCCATCACCTACATGAAACACGCGGTAATTTCCATCTCCATCAATTGTCACATTGCCAGAAGGGGGCCCCTCAATCACGAGATCGCGATCTAGTGTGGGAAGATCCGAGAGCAGCGTCAACGTCCCGCTCGCAAGAGCAGCATCAAAGACAATGCGATCGTCTTCTTCTGCCTGGCTCAACGCCTCTCTCAAGCTCCCCACCCCACTATCGCTGAGATTCGTCACCTCGATCTCATTTGACCATCCACTTCCGCAACCAAGGGCGAGTAAAAGCCCTATTTTTAACCTTATCGACATGTTTGACCTCTTGCTCAAAAACCCTGTACTACCAACAACTTAAAAAAAGAGCAATCCTCTACTGATCGCAACGCAAGAATCGGTATAAAAAATCAGATCAAACTATTGACCAGCAGCGTTTTATAACTTTATATTTATTAATTTAAAAAAATAGTTTAAATTAATTTAGCAAATAGTTAATATTAGGTATAAAATAAAAAAAAGGTTTAATGTGGCTTTAACGGTAAATCCCCCCACAGTTTTAAA
>CAYTIT010000010.1:8095-14749 GCA_964437975.1 uncultured bacterium | reverse complement strand
AATTGAGGTTCGATTTTTTTCAATATATTAAATAAACGAATGTAAAAAATATGATCCCAAATTATTTATGCACTAAGCTTGTATTAATAAATAATACAACGCAACAGTCTATAAGAGAATCCCGCTATCATTTATATAGTTTTGCTGAAAATGCTTCAGGCGGCGGCGATAGCAATTGGACAGCTCACATAGCTAATCACCTAGGTGGCCGGATACTCGCCCCCTGTATTCTTTTATGCGAGTCCGTCCTTTTTACAGCTGAGCTAGTTGTATCAATAGCCACCCCTTTCTTCTCAATCTTTCAAAGCAACTCCAGCAAAATAGATGTTATCAAATCACTAGGGTTAACTATTCTTACTAGCATTTTCAACCCTATTCTCTACGTTACTGGTATCTGCTATCTGACCTACAATTTTACTCGATCTATGGTTTCAAATCCCAACCAGTCGTTTAATACGATGAAAGAACTCTTAAAAGTAGAGAAACCCCTTCCACAGCCAGAACCTCCACAGCCAGAACCTCCGCAGTCAGAAACAAGTGAAAATGAGTTAAACTCTACCAATCCTTTTTTAGAAAATAACCCAAACGATAACTCTCTCTCTAATCCCTACCTTGACAACAATGCCTACTAAAGAGGATGAGCTTCTAAATAAAAAATACCGAGAACAGGCGCTCGAACAAGGGCTTATCAGTTGTGTTAAAAAATAATCGGGTCTAGGCTGGGATTTGCTTTTGTGCAAAGGCAAAAGCAGCTAGAAGTAGCCGAAAGGGAAGACGCCGGTTTAGGGAGTAGCGCCTCTTTTTATCCAGCTGTGTACGACTTGTCTTCGACCTTACCTATTTCTATAACACTCACAAGGTTAAACCCTTACACTTTTGTAGCATAAAAAGACTCCAGATCAGTACGGCGAGCAAAGGTTCAAAACGACTCATCTCAATAAATAAGAGACCCACCCTGGCAACCCTCTTTATGCCGATCATCATTCAAGCAGCGGGTTGCTGCCTTTGCCCTCAGCTCCATCTTGTTTACCGGCTGCGTCGCCAACGCAAACCCTGGAGCGCTCGCTGCAGCAAAATTCCCGATCTAAAGCTATGTAAATTAGAAGCTTACGGCGGTAAGCTATTTTTTTTATTCAAATAAATATTGACTTTTAATTAAAAAACCTGCTATAATATAGATATTGTTTTATACTAAAAATATGGTTTTATTATGAAGATAGATTTTAGTACCGTTAACCTTAATCCTTTTAAATTGCTTGCCAATTTGTTTTCGGCCCTTGACAACCTCATTAGTCAGCTCGCAAAGAAGTTGTTACCCTGTCTACCTTGCCTTAAGGAAGGAAGTGACCAAAGAACCCCAGAAACCACTCAAAAGTCTTTAGCACATGAACATTTCGTAACGGTCTCAACGCCTTCTACTTCTCCAAGAACCACTCAAAAGTCTTTAGAAGGTGCAAATTCCGTCTTAGGTTTCTTATCGGTCCCAACGCCTTCTACTTCTCCAGAGACCCCCAACTATCTGTCTTCCCCGGAATTAGGGTAAAATCAAGGCAAAATTAGAGAGAAGACATGCGGAAATCCTCATCCCGTTTAGGCGATTGAGATAAAAGCGTGTCGTCTCTACTACCAAAGAAGTCCGACATAGTTTGCAAGCTTTGCTCCTACCTCTACACTTGGCTTTAGCTTGTCAAAACAAGATCAACGCCTAAAAGGCACATCCCCCTCAGATACAGCAAACTCTCTTCCCTTTTTGACCAAAAAAATGGATAGCCTTTTAAATCGCGACACCCTACACTGATCTTATGCTCGTCCTCTTTCAAAATGCCAATGAGTTGGGCAGTTCACAAGAACCATTTTTCTCTTTTTTTCAACGTTACAGACAGAAAAGAAAAAAGAGTTCGCTTACAGCGCTCAATTGGTTGTCTTTTGAAAGAGGATGAGTCTACTTCGAATTACCTATGAAGGGACGCTCCTTCCGTTGCATGTCAGCAATTTTTGCCCAAGCAAAAGAGCCTCCCTGTTAAAGGAGTGTTCTTATGGCCAAAAGATTCTTCATCGCCCCTGTCTTGTTTTTCTCACTACATGCTGTTTTTGCTGCTGAGCTTTCTCCTGCAAAAGAGCACACAAAGCCACCTGTCGTCTCTTCTACGTTTACCCCCTTTACAGGAAAAACACTCGGGAATAACGTGCGCGTGCGAGCTAAAGCTGCCCTCGATAGCTCTATTGTCTGCGAGCTTGGTAAAGGCGATTACGTCATTGTCAAAGGACAAAAAGGCGATTTTTACGCCATCGTTCCTCCGTCCCAACTCAAAGCCTATATCTTTCGCGGCTTTGTCATTGACGGCGTCGTTGAAGCTGACCGCGTCAATATTCGCCTTGCACCTAACCGGGAGGCCCCCATCGTCGGCCGCTACAATAAAGGCGCTATCGTCGAGGAAGCAATTTCTGCTAACCACCCAAAGTGGCTTGAAATTCCCTTTCCCCAAACAACCCGTTTCTACATCGCCAAAGAGTATATCGAATACGCCGGCGATGTGACATTTAAGGAAAAATACGAAGCACGTAAAAAAGAGGGTGAGCAGCTCCTCACGTCAACACGCCTTTTAACCCAATCTGAATTCGCTAAACCTTTTCAAGAGATTGACCCGGATAAAATTTCCGCTAAATACCGCGAAATTCTCGACCACTATGCTGATTTTCCCACTTATGTCGCCCAAGCTAGACAAGCCCTCGACGAAGCGCAGAAAACCTATCTCCAACGCAAGATAGCCTATCTTGAAGGCAAAGAAGCGCCTCAACCACCTTCAGCACATGCGCCAACCGCGGTGCCCCACGAAGCTCCTCCTTCTGCCGTGCCCCCTCCTTCGGGTGACAGAATGGCCGCTGTTTGGGAGCCTATTGAACGCTCACTTTATATCGAGTGGTGTCAACGTCACCCATCACAGTCGATTGAGGCCTTTTATACCGATCAAAAACTCAAACAAGCGACGACACTACGCGGTGTCTTAGTTTCCTACGACAACGATAAGGTCAAAAATAAGCCGGGCGATTTTATGCTTAAAGATAGAGAGCTCCCTCTTGCCTACCTCTACAGTACCCGGGTTGATCTTCATGCCCTTGTAGGGAAAGAAGTTTCGCTACTCGTTGCTCCAAGGTCTAACAACGACTTTGCTTTTCCAGCGTTTTATGTTCTCGAAGTCGTTCATTAGACGCCCTTGACTAGCCTTTTTCCGAACTGGCGTTGAGCTTTTGGTACATCCCTACGCCAATCATGTAAAGGGTCGCAGAGAGAAGTACGCTCACAGGGTACACAATGTTGGTTACATCCTTTTTGGCTACTTCAATCGTTAAAACAAGCCCCTCTAAAGAAAGCGCCGACGTGATGATGATAGCAAACTTGGTTAGCGTGCGCCGCGAATCGGCTGGCGCCCGTTGATCGCTTTCTTTGCGTAGCACTTCTTCGAGCATCAGGTACTTGCCAACGTCGATCACTGCCATAGAAAAGACGATCAAGCCGACTTCATCTAGCAAGTTGTAGACGGTAAACGTTCCAACAAAGACATCTTGCATAATTCCCCACACCGAAGCGACGAGAATGCAAAGAGCAATCAAATAAAGAACGATGCAAGCTGCAATGTACCCCAGATTAGAAAACATGGCGATACGGCCGCGTAATTTTTTCATATTTCCTCCATAACAGCATCCCATCTGCCATTCAGCGTTCTAGTTTGCTCTACCGATCGCGATCCAAACAAACTTTTCAAGAACTTTTCCAACCCCCTCCTCGTTTCTTTTAGCTGATGCTCGGTATACAGTGTTTTTTTCATTTTGACAAGTGAGCACTTCTCAGCAGATGGTAGGTAAAACTCCTGCCACAGATCATTGTGGGCTCCCAAGTTTTTTGGGGAACAGGAGGGGCTCAGACTGACCTGGTTTTTACCTTTTTTGACAAAGAGGGGAAGGAGGGCAACGGCAACACCCTGAGGCTTGAATCATGATCGGTCGATTGGCTTGTGGCCACCTTCTCGCTTGTTGAGCCTTAATAAGAGCTTGGCAAATAGGTGACAATAGCTCGGGTCGTAGAAGAAGATAGAGAAATACCAGTCGCTTCTTTGATAAGACGCATCAACTGGTCAATGCGGTAGTTAAGCACTGTTTCTCTTTTATTTGCTTTCAATTCTTTGACTAATACATTTTTCAAGTTTGAGATGGTTATCCTCTGATAAACGTTGAAATCTAAACATTGTTTCATGATAGAGTCGAGGATGTTTTTCTTCTCGTCTAATTCACCGGCCAAGATCGAGTCTTTTTTCTCAAATAAAGCCCATATCGATAACAACTTGCCTAAACACTCGTCGTCTTGTGCTCTCACAAGGACTTTTCCCGTGACAAGCTCGTACAAGTTGCACCCAAGAGACCACACATCGATTTTTTTATGACACAAATAGTACCCTTCTTGCTTGCCTGGATTCAGGTATCCCATCGTTTTGACGCGGTGAAACATCTCTCCTAGCTTTTCAAGACCACACTTAGGGGCGCGACAGTGTAGAGTAATGAGAAACGCCCTTTCAGGAGCGCGGTACCAAGATGTTTGGATTTTTGCTCCCCCGAAAACGGTAAAAAAACCCTCTTTATTCACGTATTGCGCGCTGCTACAGTCAGCAATCTTAGGAAGATTGTCATATGAAATTAAGATGTTTTCGGGCTTAATATCCCCATGAACCATGCCAGCTGTGTGCATGGCGGCAACTCCTTTAACGACTCCTAACATGATTTTTAAGGTGGTGACGTAGTCTAGCCCTTCCCGATTACTATCTAAGATGACGCGCAAATCACATCGGCCCAACTCGAGTGTATAAAAGGAATGGCGCTTACTTTGGAAAAAATCAAAGCTTTTAATAATATGTGACGACTGTTTGACCGATTTGCAGACCAAAAATTCTTTGATCAAATTTTCTTTGTACCCGGTTTTCGATATTTTGACCGCTCGCTTTTCCCCTGTCCTTGTCTTTATCACTTTAAAAATGTAACCATGCGTTCCCTCACTGACATACTTCCACTGTTGATGGGTGAGAAAAATGTCTTGTATCTTCGAGTTAAATGTGAATCTCAGGTTAGTGGGAACATGTTCATAGTTCAAAAAATTGAGGTGATGGCAAAGGTCAGCTGTTGTGTGGTGTGTTGAAAAATTGAGGTTGATCATAAAGCGCTCCTTACTTTATGGCTTTTGGCATCCTCCTCTTTACCGGCTACTTCGCCGATAAAACATCGCCGAGCTGTAGCGGTGGCAAAATCCCCGCTTTTCGAATCGCGATTCGGTCTATCGAAATCCTATACACAACAAAACTTTTACCGTATCATTCCTTTTTATTCAAAGTTTTTTCGCTTAGTCGTCGTAAGGAAGGCCAAGCGAATCACTAAATGAGCCAATCTGGTCGAGATTCTTTTGAATGAAGGGATCAAGTGCGTAGGCGCGGATATATTCTGTCCGCCCTTTTAACGCGATCTCTTTTAAGTCATTGAATTTAAAACTCTCTTTTGTCTTTTGATAGACATTTTCCGAAACGATGATCATCTCTTTGACCTCTTTTGTTGCCTGTTCAAGCCGCGCCGCGATATTGACACTATCGCCAATGGCGGTATACTCCATCCGACGCACCGATCCAATATTTCCAACAACCGCAAGCCCGGTGTGAATGCCAATTCCCATCTTAAAGCGCTGACGCCCTTCTCGTTCCCATCGATCAGAGAGCTTCTCTAACTGATTTTGCATGTGAATCGCTGCGAGCACAGCATGTAGCTCTTGCTTATCATCCCGAAGTGGTGCGCCAAATTCGACCATTAAGCCATCGCCAATGAATTTATCTAGCGTTCCGCTATATTTAAAAATAACCTCAATCATTTCTTCAAAGTACTCGTTGAGCAACTTTAAAACCTCTTCTGGAGCTAGTTTTTCGGCAAATGTCGTAAAGTTCCGAATATCTGAGAAGAGGATCGTCACTTTTTTCCGCTCTCCTTCGAGTGTAATTGGTTGATCGAGCTTCAAAAGCTCTTCCATTGCGTATTGGGAAACGTAACGGGTAAACCCCACTTTAAGGCGCTCTCGCTCTTCTAGCCCGCGCGCCATGTCGTTAATCGACTCGGAAAGTTCGTTGAATTCATCGTGTGTATCGAGCTTTGAGCGCGCAGATAGATCGCCATCGCCGATTTTTTGCACCGTGGTACACAGTAGCGACAGCGACGACGAAACGAGGTTAGAAAGAAAATAGGCAAAGATCATCGCGACGAAAAGAGAAATGACAAACCCCCCAAGCCCATGAAGCAAAAGGCTTTCAAGCTGCTTGTAAATTTCTTCTGCTCGAATGTCGATCCCCAACAGGCCAATCTCTTCGCCACTCGGAAGGATAAGGGGAACATAGCCGCTAATCCACGTCTCTGAAAGGGCTTTTTTCTTGTACATGTGCGTGGCAACAAACGGCTTAGCTGCTCCCGGTGGCGTCTTAATCTTAGCGGGATAAGGGGTGCCAAAGGCAACTTGCCTACCCTTTTTTTCTGTTCCAGCGACAAAAAAATAGCGCTCATCCCCTTGAAGACGAGCTAAAATATAAACGCGTTGCGCATAAATATCTGCTTCTTGGTTCAGCGCTTCAATCG
>CAYTIT010000010.1:0-8059 GCA_964437975.1 uncultured bacterium | reverse complement strand
TTCTTGAGGATTTCCATTGTGCTCATCGATGAGATTTTTGAGGTTGGGTACGTTGATACGCTCGCGCGAGTTAATAGCCAGAGCGAGAACCTTACTTTCTATTTCGCTAAAAATCATGCGAGACGCTTCGCCAAAAACAATAAAAAGAGCAACGAGTGTGCTCAATAGCCCAAGCGAAATAAAAGCGTAAAAAAGCTTTGTTCGAAATTTCATCATCCTCCTGATGCTCAGAAACCCTCTTGTAGATCGATCGTGATGCAAGAGGCGCGATCGGTAGAGAACATAAAAACGACTGAACCTTGGCTTGATCCATCCGAGGCATCTACCTTCTACCTATACGCAAGCTTTTTCAAAAAGAAAATAGAGATTCTGCTAAAATTTCCAGTATACCGATCGTGACTCAAGAAGTGGGAAGTGTGCCAACGCCAGCGCTCCCTCTTTTTTATCGGCGAAGCCGCCAGCAAGAAAGAGGGGGATGATAGCAAAAATTGGCTTGAAACCCTCGCGAATCAACTAAGGTAACGAGATGGCACGTCTAAGAAAGCGACTCTTCCTTTTTGGAACCATTGCGGTTGTCGGCGTGCTCATCGGGTTCATCGCTTGTGCTCCTTATCTCCTTTCAACACCTTGGGGAACAAAACAGCTCGTCCGCTTTGTTGAAAAAACCTATGGAGTCACAATTCAACTCGATCACCTCTACCTCAGTTGGCTCGGCGGTCAACGGGTTGATAAGCTGACAATCGAAAAAGAGGGCTTCTTTCACCTACTTTGTCCTCTTATCCAGACCGAAGGTTCTTTATGGAATGTCGTGCGCCGCCGCGGTGCAATGGGAAAAACTATCGCCCATCAACCCCAGTTAACGCTCTATGCGGCCTCGCACCACGGCGCTAAACGCCAACAACCGGTGTGGCGCCACTTCCAAGGCGACCTTACCATTGACCGCGCGCGCCTTGCCCTTGCTCGGAACAAGGAGCCGCCACTGACAATGACGATCTCATCGCTTGCGATCACAACTTTAACAGCGCACCACACACTGCGGATCAAAGGTGAGGGCAAAGGGGAAGCGCATCTTTTAACAGGAGCTTTTTCACTTGATGTCGAACGCAAAGGGGCTCAATGGCAAGGTTCTTTTGGCATTACCTCTTTTCCCGTTGAGCCCTTCTACCCCCTTTTTCAACCGTTTCTCTCAAAAGTCGAATTTCTTTTTCTGCAAAGCCTTGGCAAGACCCTTGATCTTCGCCTGGCGATGGTCCCCGAAGACACAGCGACGACAAGAGTTGAGTGCACGCTAACGACCCCGTATGTCCGAGCCAACATCGCCCTTACCCAGCAAGGCTCACTCTGGACGTTAAAGGAACCGGGAAATCTGCAGTGGCTTTTGACTCCCTCTTTTATCAACCCTTTGGCCCATGCTCTTCCAACGGCAGCTTCGCTGCAAGAAAATGCCCTACTTGGTGTGTCTATTAAGCGCGCTCAACTTGATTTTTCGCCCTCGTCGCAACCACACATTCTTGCTGCCGAAACAACATGCACGCTCGAGCGCACCTCGCTCTTGATCGCAGATCAGCCTTTCTCTTTATCGACGCTCACACTAGACGCAAAAAAAACGACCTCTCATGAGCCTCTTTCTTTAACACTCGCGACGCGCTTTCGCGCTAGCGCACTTCCCGAAACAGAGCTGAACCTAAAAGCGGCGTTGCGCACATCGCCTACACGTTGGAAATTAGCCACCTTGCAGCTCTTTCTGCGCAATGGCCCTCTCCCCTTTATCGATCACTTAGCTCTTTTCGACACCGCGCTCACTCCTTGGCTTGGCCAAACGGTCACAGCGACATTAACGTGGGATGTAGATAAACAACTCAACATGACCGCCTCAACGCCACAAGTTGCGCTCGCGCCAACCACACTGGTGTGGGATCGCTCTATCCAGCTCAAAGCGCCCACCACGTTGACATGGACTGTTGCGCCTTCACTCGCTTCTCAACTCGTGCAACCGCTTGCTTTGTCACTGCAAATCAATGCATTGACCTTGCCCTTTAAAAAGCAAAAAGGGGTGAGTTGGAAACATGCCCGCTTTAACCTCTCTTTCAACGTCCCTACTGTTGCCTATAGTGACGTGTTCACACTCGGCCCGCTAACAGCCTCTGATCTCGCTGGCCACTTAACCTCTCAAGGTAAGGGCAACGCTCAACTTACCGCTTCGTCTAGACTTGCTTTTGCTCCACACACCACAGGAGCTGCTTTAATGGGTGTGAACGGCAATGCCTCTTTAACCTCTCTTCTGACTTGGGATCGAGGCCTTAATGCCCCATCTTTCCTTTTCCATCTAGCGAGCTCCCACCTTGACCTCAACCTTGAGGGGCACCTTGCACGCAACCGCTTGACCCTTGATCGCCCAGCTGATCTTGCTCTCACCTTAGAACCCTCTTGGGTTAACCCCCTTTTAGCAAGCCACACTATCGACCTTTCGCTCACTAAAAGCTCACAAGCGACCTTCGCCCTTAAACAACTCACGTTCCCTTTGCGTCTAGGTGGCCAGGAAAAATGGCAAGGTAAGTTGGCTTGTCAAATACCTACCTTAGAGCTCCTCGCCAAGGCCGCTGCCTATCCCTTCACCTGCAAAAACCTCATTTTGCTTTTGTCTCAAGACAAACAGTGCGACCTCCGATTGGAAACAACGCTGATAACAGCCACAGAACGTGAAGGAAATATCGACTTAAATGGCTCTTATAGCCCGTTGTCCGAGTGGACATTGCGTTGCCATCACTGCCCTACGCCTCTTGCAAGTGCCCTCATGCTTCGCAACAACACCCTGCCTGCCCTAGTGGGCTCAACCTTTGATCTCAGTCTCAACTACCTTAAAAAGGGTGATCGCAGTCAAATCACCTTCGATGCAACCAGTCCGCTGCTTACTTGCTCGGGCTCTTTGAATGAACGTCAAACCGTCGTTTCAAACGGCCGCACACCACTGCAGTTCACATGGCAAATGACCGACGCAGGCTTTAATGCCTTGCGCAGCTTACGCGACGCCCATACTCCTCTCCCCTTCACTCTTGAAAAGGGTGGGACCTTAACAGGGCATATCGACACCTTTTCTGTCCCCTTCAACTCTTTTAATTTTTATGAAACCACCTGCACTGCCACATTATCTTTGAGCAAACTGGTCCTCAAACCAAAGCGCGCTAGCCCGACAACTGCGATCGACACACTGGATATTGACGTTCGCAAACAAAAGCCGGGCGGCATGTTGACCTTTGCTTTGACAAGCGACGTATCGTCTTCTGAAGAGAAGACCGGAACCCTCCGCAGCCGGGGTCAGCTCGACCGCCTTTGGACTCCAGCCGGCGCTTTCAATACGCACGACCCGACAGCTTCTATCGAAACAACCCTAAGTCAATTCCCCACGCTAGCTGCCGAAGCTCTGTGTCACCTCGCCTTTGCCCACACGCCTCCCCTCGCTCTTTTTCTGGGCGAGCATCTTTCGGCAACAGTTGAGGTTGCCTTTCAAGATAAGCAAGGCACGTTCGACGGACAACTCTCTGCCTCTGCGTGTACAGCCGACCTTGGTGGTCGCTTTTCCAACGGCCTTCTTACACTCAGTCGCCCCCTAACAGCCCAATTGACCATCACTCCCGCCCTCAATGAGATGCTAGCAACAACTAGCGCCATAACGATCGTCTCTCTTTCAGAACCGCTTACACTTTTTATTGCGCCCAAAGGGTTTTCCGTCCCTTTGGCCGATCTTCACCTCCGTTCAACACAGATCGCGCAAGGTCAGTTGAACTTCCACCGCGTCGTTTGCCGCAATCAAGGAAGTGCTTCTGACCTCGGTGAGGTTTTTAAACTCAACCCCTTTAGCAGCTCGCTTATCTCACTTTGGTTTGCCCCCATGGACTTTACCCTTCAACGCGGCATCATGGCTATAGCGCGGACAGAAATTCTCTACAACCAAGCTTACCAGGTTGCTTTATGGGGAGGGATTGATTACAACAAGAGGTTTGTCTCGATGTTTCTCGGGTTAACAGCGCAAAGTCTGCAAGCAGCCCTCAACATTGGCGGTCTAAGCTCCAATTATGTCCTTGCGATTCCTATTCAAGGCCCCTTTGGCAATGTCAAACTCGATAAAAAAGCTGCAACGAGCAAAATTGCCTTGCTCATTGCTAGAAAGCAAATCGCTCCTCGAGCAGGGCCATGGGGCAGCGTCTTTGGAGCGCTTGGCGATCTCGCTGATGATCAATCCAACATTCCCCCAGCGCGTCCCCCCTTTCCATGGCAAACAACGTCCCCTTAGCCGATAAAGAACCCACCTTTTAAAAACAATGAGTTTAATTTTTGATTGCCTGACTAGTTGCGGATAGAAATGTGACTTTATTCGTCGCTGCTGGTATAAGGATGAAGGCGAGATAAGTCGTTGCAACCCGAAGAGCAAACAAGGAGCGGTCTCATGAATATAGGGCAAATTGAATCTCTACTTGGCCATGAAGCAAAAGAACTTTTAAAGCACCGTTGTAAAGGCGTTTCTCATAACCACTTGCACTTACCCGGCCCCGATTGGGTCGAGAGGATGTTTTCCTCTTCTGATCGGTCGATCCGCGTCTTGCAGAATTTAACGTCGCTTTTTTCAACAGGGCGCCTGGCACACACTGGCTACCTCTCTATCTTACCTGTCGATCAGGGAATTGAGCATTCAGCAGGCGCTTCTTTTGCGCCAAATCCCGATTACTTTGATCCCGAAAAAATCGTCCAGCTTGCAATTGAGGGCGGGTGCAATGGAGTGGCGACGACTCTAGGTGTTCTAGGTCTTTTGGCGCGCCGTTACGCCCACAAAATTCCCTTTATCCTCAAACTCAATCACAATGAGCTTCTTTCCTACCCCAACTCATATGACCAAGTCATGTTTGGATCAGTAGAGCAAGCTTACGAGATGGGATGCCGCGCAGTAGGGGCGACCATTTACTTTGGCTCGCCGGAAAGCCGGCGCCAACTTGTGGACGTCGCGCAAGCATTTGAGCTCGCCCATGAGCTCGGGATGGCAACGATCTTGTGGTGCTATTTGCGCAACGGGGCCTTTAAGACGAAAAAAGGCGATTTCCACACAGCTGCTGACTTGACAGGCCAAGCGAACCACCTCGGAGTGACAATCAAAGCCGATATTATTAAACAAAAGCTTCCAACATGTAATGGCGGTTTTAAAGAAATTGGGTTTGGAAAACAGGTCGAAGCAATGTATCAAACACTTGCGACAGATCACCCGATTGATTTGACGCGCTATCAAGTGGTCAATAACTACATGGGGCGGATTGGACTCATCAATTCGGGAGGCGCCTCTGGAGAGAATGATATGGCAGAAGGTGTTAAAACCGCGATCATCAACAAAAGAGCTGGTGGGATGGGGTTAATCTTAGGGCGCAAGGCATTCCAACGGCCGATGAGCGAAGGCGTTGAGCTCCTACACGCTATTCAAGATGTTTATCTCTGTAAGGAAGTCACCCTTGCCTAGATGGTGCACATAAGCCCTATCCTACCAAACATCATGTCATCAAGCCCCCGCCTTGTTCCCGAGAGTTGTTAGCCAACGTTGAGCTGAGTGTCCATTCACATCTTTGGAAACCGATCGCGTGAGGTAAGCATCGCGATCGGTCTCTTATCATCCACCTTGAACTTTAGTTAAATAGAGGACGTGTAGCGCTATATAAACCTATTTGAAGCATTTCTCTTGGGGAGAATTTTTTTGTCCCAACTTCAACTGAAAATCGCTTATCTTCTTCGCACACTTTAAGTGTATCGCGAGCCAATTCACGAGAATCTGCAATAAAGTTCACCTCATGATCTGAAGCGGCGTATAAACTTTTGTACGCGAAATTACTACTTCCAGCAACAACAAATCTACCATCAAAAACGATCACTTTCCTATGCAGCCCTTTCTTTCTTTGCTGATAGAGAAAAACATGAATGTTATCGCGGTACTCTGGATCGACACTTTCGATGAAGTTTGAACATCTATATTCGTTATAGGGGCCAAAAAACTTTTGGCCATTCGGACAGTTTTTTGTGACGCCGGCTGTGATAATTTCAACGGCAACCCCTCTATTAACAGCTGCAATCAGGGCGTCTAAAATTTCATCGGTAGGAGCAAAATAAAGATGGTCAATCACAATTTTCCTTTGCGCGCGACGCGTATAATATAAGAGAGTGGAAGCAAGTGCGGTACTTCCACTCGGTTGTTCAGGACCTTGATAAATCATCCTGATATCTCCCTTTTTCCCATCAAAATTTTCGAACTCATAAGATGTTTTAAGCTCAGAACGAGGAGGTATAGGGTTTTTCATGATACGCTGCGTCACCGAGTCATTTTTTGCTATTTCATTCGGGTAGTTGAGCTTTCCCGTTTTAAAAATAGCAAAGTTAGCCGCTTCATCGGGTGAATAGTGATTATACGGAGCTTTACCTCGAGCAACTTGCAATTGTTCCCATCGAAAAGCTAAGCGGAGTATTTCTACAAACAACTGTGTTCCAGCAGAAGGTATTCCAGCAGAAAATCGATCGTTTGGATCGAGACACACAAAATCCCCATCTCGAAAGTTTCCTGGGATAATCTTCGCCAAGAATCCTTCATCACAGTTGTTGTTGGAATTAAGGTCTATTTTCAGCTGCACGTATTTTGCATTTGCCTTGCACCATGTCACTAGATGAGGGATTTGGGTCGCAAAGTAGGCGGTGTTATCCTCCGTGATAAGTTGATTGGCTTCACTGAGTTTAGACACGATTTGATCGAGAAGCTCAAAGACTTCTTTAAAAGCTCGAGTCGAATATTTCGGTGATTTTTTCACCATGTCTTTAATTTGTCGTGCATGATCTGCAAGCTGGCTATTGTGAAGAAGAAATTGTTGCGTGGTTTCACGGACATCTTTCCAAGCTCGTTTTCTTTGAGCACATCGTTGTTGGAAGCTGCTCATCACCCCATTGGGGTCGTCGATAATCGCCAGGGGATTATCGACCCCAGCAAGTACGAAATTGTCTTTAATGCCACTTCCCCCAAGTATGTAGGCCGCACCATAATCGATCACTGTCGCTTTTGTATGATTGGTCGACTTTTTTGCCGTATTCAGTCCTAAGAGCCAAACGTCAGGTGATAGCACGACAGAAAATCGCTCGGGAAACAGTCGCGTTAACTCTTTAATTTTAGAGAGGTTTCTCACACCTTTTTTAGTATTATCTTTAAGGAATTTGTCATGGGTAATGATCACGACACACAACTTTCTCTTCTTTTTCAACTGGTCGAGAAGCTCGTCAAGCACGATGTCAAAAGTTGTATCTCCGCAGTAATTTCCCGTAATCACAATATGTGTCTCAGCCCTTTTGATCAATTCTAGACGGGCATCAGCTGTAACCCCAGAGTTGTTAGTCGCCCACATCTGAACATCCTTGGAACTCACCCTCGGCTCTCTCCATTTTTTCATATGACCAGGTTTTTCAGAAATCATTCCACATGTCATAGGGACTGTCTTGCCGTTTGTCGGCAACGGTGCAAATGAAAAACGAGACAAATCAGATAGTCGATCTGAATAATAGCCTGCGATCCCCCGCCGAGCGCCCATCACTTTAAGTTGAGTGTCATCACGATTCCAGTCTTTAGGTAAAACGACCCATTGAAAGACTTTATCAAGTATATGCATACGTTGAGAAGAGCGGTAAAAAACTCTCTTACATATGGTCTCTATGTTAAAACATGTTTTTACTAAATCTATTTCTCGAGGAACTAGGCCTGAAAAGATATAATTTAATTGAATTGGTGAAGGACCGCGTACTGCATAGCGAATAAAAATACGGGCAATACAGTCTAAAAAAACACTATCCTTTACTAGTTCTTCCTTATCTTTTTTAGGCAGCAAAGGAGAAAGACTATTTTTTGAAAACTCACTAACAAAAACATTTAAACTAGGCTTTAATTTGTCATATAGATATTTTTCTAACTTTTCAAAAACACCATCAAGAACCTTATTATCTAAAATTAAATTTGTTGTTTTTTTTCTACTTCTTTTGAATTTTAAATCAATAT